>JACZIY010000727.1 GCA_014860845.1 Anaerolineaceae bacterium | reverse complement strand
TATAGAAAACCTATTTTTTTCCAAAAGGGTAAAGATATCGAATTTATCAACCTGGGAGAAGATTTCACAATCATCATTGCAGATAGTGGAATAAGAGGGAATACAAAAGTTGCTGTCGCTGGAGTGAGAGAACGCTGGCTGAACAACACATTTTTATTCGAGGAATATTTCCAGAAAATTGGTAATATTGCCACTCACGCAAAAATTGCCATGGAAAATGGTGAGCAAGAAAAATTAGGTCATCTCATGAATGAAAATCAGGAACTCCTTAGAAAAATCGGTGTTTCTCATCCCTCTCTCGAAAATCTAATCGAAATCTCTATGAATCATGGTGGATTAGGAGCAAAACTTTGCGGAGGTGGTCTGGGTGGGAATATAATCATCTTAACTGATGCAGATAAAGCAAATACCATATCCGAATTATTGTTAGGCAATGGTGCATCCCAAACCATAAAAATGACATTAGGGAAAGAAAACATTGAATGAATAATTTAATTATGATCAAATGGGGTGGGTCACTGATAACAGAAAAAGACAAACCGTTTACTCCTCGCATCGAGATTATTCAATCATTAGCAAAACAAATAAAGAAGATAGCAGAAATCAAACCAGACTTAAAAATCATCCTTGGACACGGTTCAGGATCTTTTGGCCACGCAGTAGCTTCTAAATATCAGACCCGATTTGGTGTTAAAACAGCGGAAGATTGGATTGGTTTCTCCCGGGTCTGGCATGCAGCCAGAAGTCTGAATGTTATTGTCACCGAGGCTTTACATGATCATGGTGTTCCTGCTGTCACTTTTTCCCCTTCGTCTTTCATCTCATCCTCGAATGGCAAAGGTTTTGATTTTTTTAAATATCCATTTGAGGTAGCTTTGTCCTCAAACATTTTGCCAGTTATTCATGGAGATGTAATATTTGATCATCAGTTAGGTGGTACGATATTATCAACGGAAGATATTTTCTTATTTTTTTCGGATTATTACCATCCTCAAAAGATCTTATTGGCCGGAATTGAAGACTATATTTGGGCAGATTTTCCGGAAAAAAAAATCCCAATAAAATCCATTACCCCCAGAAATTTTGAAGATATAAAAACAAAAATCGGTGAATCGTCCAGTGTCGATGTCACAGGTGGAATGATCGAAAAAGTAAGATTAATGATTGACCTTGTCAGGAAATACCCCAGCACAAAAATCAGTATTTTTTCTGGATTATCACCAGATAGTTTAATTCAGGAAGTACTCGGTGAACCAACAGGAACTTTAATTGAAATGGAGTGAAAGATGACTATTAATACTCTTAATGTATTGGAAAGAAATGAAGAAAAATATTTAGCTCCTTATGGATCAAAAAGCAAAGACTCAAGAGGTAGACTTTATCCGGATAGTGAACCTTCTTACAGGACTCGATTCCAAAGAGATCGTGATCGGATCATTCATACTTCTGCATTTCGGAGACTTGAGTATAAAACCCAGGTTTTTATTAATTATGAGGGAGACCATTACCGAACAAGGTTGACACACACGTTAGAAGTAACCCAGATAGGTCGTTCCATTGCCCGTGCTCTGGGCGCAAATGAAGATTTGATAGAAGCAATTTGTCTGGCACATGACCTGGGACACCCACCATTTGGACATTCAGGTGAAACCACGCTAAACCGCCTGCTGATCGATCAAGGCGGGTTTGACCATAATAAACAATCCTTTCGAATTATCACCAAACTTGAAAATCGCTATCCAGATTTTCCAGGTCTGAACCTTTCCTGGGAAGTATTGGAAGGAATTGTGAAACATGAATCAGAATATGATGTTTCAGATGCAAAAGATTTTAATCCTGATTTGCGCGGAAACATTGAAACACAAATAGCTAATGTGGCCGATGAATTAGCGTACACAGCTCATGATCTGGATGATGGGTTGAGATCCAGAATGATTTATCCTCAAATGTTATCTGGAATTGAGTTATGGGAAATTCTGTGCTCCAATCTAAATTGGTCTGGTGGAGAATTGGATGATTTAACCCGCCATACGATGATACGTCAATTGATTGGTATGGAAATCGATGATGTATTAAACCATACCGATTCCCTTCTGAAAAATCACTCGATTCGCTCAGTCGAAGAAGTACAACGTTTACCATTCAATATAGTTGGTTTCAGTGAAGAACTGCATAGAAGAAACCGAGAATTAAAGGATTTTCTTTTTAATAATTTGTATCGACATTATCGAGTACAAAGAATGTCATTTAAGGCTGATCAAATATTGTCTGAGTTGTTTAAAACTTATATGTTGGAACCAAGCGTTTTACCAAAACATGTCCAGGATCGCATGGGAAAAAGCGTTCCTGAAAGAGTGGTTTGTGATTACATTGCGGGTATGACCGACCGTTTTGCCATCGACGAACATCAGAAGTTATTTGATCCAACCTTATTACCATGATAAAATTCACCCTCCTCATTATATGAGGAAATTAATGCGTGCAAAAAACGAGAAATGATAATTAGGATGGTGACTATGGCAGAAACATCATATTTAACAGCAGAAGGTCTGGAAAAACTACAAAAAGAACTTTCTCACTTAAAATCTACAGTTCGGGATGAACTTTCTAAGCGCTTACGCGCTGCAATTCAAATGGGAGATCTATCGGAAAATGCCGATTATATTCAGGCAAAGGAAGAACAAGGCTTTTTAGAGGGCAGAATTCAGGAATTAGAAAATCTCTTGAGTAATGTAAAAGTTATCGAAGAGAAAGATCGTCGGGATGGGAAAGTGGACATCGGTTCCATTGTTACGGTTCA
>JACZIY010000726.1 GCA_014860845.1 Anaerolineaceae bacterium | reverse complement strand
TGAGTCTGGGTGTAGGATCGGGTTGCTGGTGAGCGTTGGTGGAGTTCTTCTTTGACAACCTGGTCATCAATGATTAACTGGTAAACATCCTCAGTTCGTTCACATTCCGTCGCTGGGTCATACCAGGAACGGGCAATGCGGTGGTATTTTCTGCCACTTTCAGGATCAATGGCAGTCCTTTCCCACTCAGAGAAGAGTTCATCTCCGGGTTGCCATAAAGTCATGATGGAAGCTGCGATCACGCCACCGGGCAAGAGTTGGTCATAAAGGTTTTTTAGCGATTTTGCAACTAAATCTGGTTCGAGGATTAATTGTATACTGCTGGATGGAATCAGGATGACCTGGTATTTTCGTGGTATTTCTAACAACTCCAAAAATTGCTCATAAAGATTGAGGTTAATCCCCAATTCATTGGCTTTTAACTTGCAGATTGCCAACATCTCAGGAGAATTATCAACCCCGTCGATATCGATCCCCTGTTGCAGGTAATCCAATAACAATCTTCCAGTGCCACAACCAACATCCAGAACTGGCTGGCTATATTGCCTGATCAGCTCCAGATAAAAGAAGCGATCAGCCCAGGTGGAGGTATCCCCTCGCAGGATGTCCCAAGCTTCTGCCATCAATCCTTTGTATTCATAATCCGATGTATCCATGTTTTATCCTGTTGTTCTCAGAAGTTCGTCATAATCATCATTATTTCAATCAGGATTATCACATGCTCATGAATGAGATTCCACCCTTTTTATAATCCTCCAGGCCATCAACGTTAACCAGCGGGAGGGAACTTTCTTCTGTCCAAAATCCCAACCCTTCCAGACTGTCCAGATTGATTCGAGAGTAAAGCATCCCCGTTCATCGGCTTTGCTTTTTAGCAGGTCAACCATATCCAACAGACGTGGATCTGTGTGTACCCAGGGAAAATTGGATAAAACATCCAGGACGTGCATTAGACCGTACCAGACAAAGGGAACTTTGAGCTTGCGAAAATCAGTGCCCATGTAAAAAATGTAAGGGTGTTGAGTCTGGCTTTCCTGCCAGAGATTCAGCAGGGTCTCAACGCCGGTATGCGCAGCGGAGCTTTCATGCAAATCCTCAAAGGCACTCAGGGCTTTCAACATGGCTAATGTAGCAAAAGGACAGGGATCATCCTTTCTCCCGGGACCACGAAATTTGCCTAATTCTTTGGAGACTACACATGGCCAGCCATTATCCCGAACCAGGTTCATTAAATAATCCACTGACTGGTGAACGGCCGGATCATCTTGCAGTCCAAATTTTGCCAAGGCGTACGTTGTTAACGGCGCATCACAAAGTGCCCATGCCCAGGTATCTTGATTGTTGCCACCAAAATGAGTGGGTATATTCATTCCTAATTGGAAGGGTCCTTCTGCGGATTGATGATCCAAGATGCGCGGGATGATGTGTTCCATACCCTTATCAGTAGCTTTAAACCCCAAATCTGCAATAAATGTCAATTTGTGAAACAACTGACCGGCACTTTTGTGGCTGGAGATGACGATCCCTGGCCATTCCATTAATTCGGTGAGGACACTTTTCACATCCTTGGAATTCAACATGGCCTGACGGTCTTTCATCACGGCAGAAGAAGTTTCTGATTCACCTAGTAAATCAAGGCGAGTACGATATGCCACCCAAGGCTCCGCTTCTAATAACCAGTCAGTTGGCGTATTCATGAGAACTCCTTCAAATAAAATGATAATTTATGCAGTGGGATCGTCATTATTTTTCACTTCAATGGATACATGCTCCAACGCCAAATCCTCAGGGAGACGGGCTTTATAATCTTCTGAGGTCAATGCATACTGGGAAATAACAGAAATGATGGCGGCATGAATATTGGGACCGATCGACCAGACATGCAGGTCTGCTACCTGGCTTTCGCCGTCACTCTCTATATGATATTTAATTTTGTCTTGAAGTGTCTGGGATACCTGTTTATCCAATAAGATGGCGCTCGTAGAACGTAATAATCCGATCGACCAGCGCGCAACCAGGATCGCCCCAACGATGCCCATTAAAGGATCCATCCAAACAAAACCGAAATATTTTGCAGCCAGAAGTGCCAGGATTGCCAGCACGGATGTGAGCGCATCGGTGAGCACATGCAGATAGGCAGATTTTAGATTGTGATCATGCTGGTGATCGTGTTCGTTGCCATGGTTGTGTGAATGATCCGCATGATCGTGATCATCTGAGTGAACACCCAGAATAAAAACACTGATCCCATTGACAACCAATCCAATGACTGCCACCAGAATCGCCTGGTTAAAAACAATCTGGACAGGATCGATCAACCGGCTGGAACTCTCCCATGCCATCAGCAGGGCGAAGACAGCCAGCAATATTGCCCCGCTGAAACCTCCCAGAGCATTGACTTTGCCAGTGCCAAAACTGAAAGCCGGATTATGAGCATTCCTGCGTGCATACACATAGGCAAACGCATTGATACTGAGAGCAGCAGCGTGGGATGCCATGTGCAGACCATCTGCCAGCAATGCCATGGAGCCAAAAAGGATACCTGCTGTAATCTCCACCACCATCATGGTCGCGGTAATGCCGATCACAATAAAGGTACGCAGCTCGCCTGGGCGTTTTTTATCCTGCCCGAATGAGTGGCTATGGTGTAAATCGTTTATGTCATTCTGCATTTTCTGATCTCCTATCTCATTCAACAACAGCGTTTTCAATGATTCTGAATTGCTGCTGATCACAATCAATTTCGGCTTGAATTCCAAATGGAAGAGTCATCATCGGGTCGGTTTGACCAAAATCCATGTTGGTAATGATGTGAAGTTTCATTAGGAGCTTCCTCAATTCATAGATTTATTATACAAAATAGAAGAAGAATCATCTCCATAAATCAGGTTTACTGGGTTATTTTGTTCACCAGGATTTTCCATCTAACCATTTACATACCATGGATTGTAGCTTAATAAAATATTAAGATAATTTTAGTCCAATTAATGGTATGATGAGAGCAAGAGGTACTATGCCTGACGATCGCTTTGGAAGAAATATTCACTATTTACGTATCAGTCTCACCGATCACTGCAATCTACGCTGTTTATATTGTATGCCGGAGGATCAGACATTCCTGCCCAATGCAGAGTTAATGCAGGATAATGAAATCATTCAGTTATTACAACTGTTCACCTCGCTGGGTTTTGATAAAATCCGGTTGACAGGTGGGGAGCCAACCGTGCGTGCCCATATTGTCGATCTGGTGCGGGAAATGGCTGCCACGCCCGGGGTGAAGTCATTATCCATGACCACCAATGGCGTCTTACT
>JACZIY010000725.1 GCA_014860845.1 Anaerolineaceae bacterium | reverse complement strand
GACTTAAACCTTTTATATGATTTTAATACTGGCGATTGTAATTGGCCTGTCTGCGACTTTTCTGCGAGCCAGGCTTAAGAATCGAACCTTAAAACTTCCAAAATTTAATTTGGAGTGGCTTGTTTTTCTCTCAGTCATTCCACAGGTTTTTGCTTTTTATTTCCCTGCAGTTGGTCGTTGGATACCGGAGAGTGTTATACCGTATCTTCAAATCTCAACGATGATGGGCTTACTAATTTTTACAGCAGCGAACCTGGCACATCCTGGATTTTGGTACTTAGGTCTCGGTTTATTAAGCAATTTTTTGGTTATTTTTTTCAACAGTGGATGGATGCCAATTCTTCCTGAAACCTTACATCGCATGGTCCCATCAAAACCAATGGAAGCCTGGGAAGTAGGCACCCGTTTGGGTCTGACAAAAGATCGTATACTCGCCCTGGATGATACCAAATTGGCCCTTTTATCTGATAGGTTTACAGTGCCAGGCTGGATTCCCTACAAAGTGGCATTCAGTTTGGGGGATGTCTTGATATCAATTGGAATTGTGATCTTATTATGGTCACTCAGTCGAGAACAATAGGAGAAAAAATGATACCTTTAGCGCAAATTAATAAACTTTCAACAAACCATACAACAACCACGCGCAGTCATAGTGTGGATCTCAATGCTGAATTTAGTCGTTTAATCCACGCGGCTGTGATTAACAAAGGCTTTCGGGCGAAGCTGTTACAGAATCCTGTCGGTTGCATAGATGCAGGTTATTGTGGGGAAAGCTTTCACTTTCCATTCGAAATAAAAAACAGGATCAAACAAATTAATGCCAGATCCTTAGAAGAATTTTCCAGCCAAATTATCAAATTGATCAACATGCCATCTGTTCCCGAAATGGCACCTGTTTTTTGCAATTAGGAATAGTCAAGATTACTCAATATGAACAAATATCCACCTGACTCAAATAAGCAGACCAAAGAATACACAGATCTGATGGATGATATGCGAATTCATAAATACGATTCGAATTATCTGATGATCCCGATTGAGATCAATGCAAAGGACAATTCTTTCGGACTTTTTGTCTTTGATAACCTAAGTCTGCCTGTTGGAGGACAAAAACATCTTTCAGAAATCACTGGATTACTTTCGCCAGAGTTAGCTGGGACAAAAGTTTTTTATAGCAAAATTCTGCCATCCATGCAGAAAAATTATGAGAACGCATTGCATAAATTAGCGGATTCAATTGATCGCTGGGATAGAAGCATCCATAGCGATGAAACATCCCTGTGGGCTTTACGGATTGCTGACCGAATGGGTCTGCCGATGGAACAGATCAAAGTAATTAAAGTCGCGGCAAAGCTTCATGACATCGGAAAAGCAATTGTGCCTAGAGAGATTCTGATAAAACCCGGCCCCTTAACATCGGATGAGTGGAAAATAATTCGACGTCATCCTGGTTATAGTGCAACCTTAATGGAACCAGCGAAAAGCCTGGATGTGGTTCGTCCGATCGTTCATGCCCATCATGAGCATTTTGACGGAGGAGGGTATCCGGACAAACTAAGCGGTGACACCATTCCGATTGGTGCCCGGATTATTTCGGTAGCAGATGCTTTTTCAACCATGACAGTTCGACGTGTTTATCGAAAACCTGTTTCAATGGAGGATGCAAAGAAGGAATTGATCCGTTGTAGTGGCACACAATTTGACCCACAGGTGGTTTCCATCATGCTGCAAATATTATCATCTGCATAGAGAACATCCAATTTAATCCCAAAAGTCCGATGCTATTTCAATGATATTGCCTTCCGGGTCTGCTACCATCGCAGAGCGCATGTTCCAGGGTTCATCCCTGGGTGGGTAGATTTCATTACCACCTTTAGAAATGATCTCAAGGTATTTTGTATCCACATTTTTTGGGTCGCCGACATTAATTGCCAGTTCGAAGGTATCATTTAATTTTTTGGGGGTTTCAAGTGTAGTGCCAAGTAATTGAGGTAATTCCTTACGGGAATACATCGAAAAACGAATACCTTCATGTTTAAATTCACCATAGGGTCCCTCACCATTCCAGTCAATTTCTAATCCAATGATATTCTTATAAAAATCAACCATTTTGTGAATGTCATCCACAAAGATACCGATCATATCAAATTTTGTTCCCATAATTACTCCTTCTGCTTAGGCCAATGTACTCGAGAAATTCTTTTAAGCTGTATCTATTGAATCTTTTGTTTATCATATTTAAAAGTAAATCTCATTTGATTTTTTGAGTACAGCGCCTAAATCACTCAATTTTTCATTCCACTTGGTGATTAATTCAGAAGCGTCTTTGCTATAACTACTATGACCATCCTCCACCAGGATCACTTTATTACCCAAATCCAAGGCACCTATCGTGGTAGCTTTTACACACCCGTGGGTGACCAATCCTGTGATAATCAGACTATTGACCGATTTTGATTGCAATAAATCGCCTAATGATGTTTCCTCGAAAGCATTTCCATGTTTTTTGTGAATCAAAAAATCCTTGTCGGTGGGCTTTATATCTGAATGCAAATGCCAATCATCAGAACCATATGCCAATATCGTGTCATTTGAATGCTGTATATAAATTACCGGAACATCGTTGTCATGAGCTTTTCCCACAAGCAAATTGATATTATTGAGTAAGTTATCAGCCTTATAAATGGGGATGGTTTTATTGAATAATCCTTTTTGGACGTCAATCACCAGTAAAGCCTTAATTTCTGGTCCTTCATCTAATAATTTTTTAGATTTTGATTTAGCCATCGGTAACTCCTTGATTATGTAAAATGAAAGAATTTATTCACATAATAACCATTTATTACTGTTTTTGAAATGAAGTTACCTGTAAATCATGTTGAGGAACCGTTATCTTTGTCTTTTCTTCTGGAAATTGATTGTCAATCCAATTAATCTTGATACAACAATTGCAATATATCCGACTCCAGAGAATTGTTCCAGCATGGCGATAACTCGGGCAGGTGCAGAAACTGGCAGAATATCTCCTAATCCAGTTGCTGATAAGTTTGTAAAACTGAGGAACAATAATTCGATAAATGTTAAAGGTTGACCAGGATGTGCTCCGTTGATGAAACTATCAGGAACCAAAGCTTGACACACTAGGTAAGCATAAGCAAATCCCCAGGCAAGTAAGGTGAAAGTTGCCCCTGCAGCAAATAACTCGTCGGTGGTCACACTGTTATCGCTTAGCATATACACAATCATACTTCCCGCTGCATAAAAATATAGGATAGCTTCCAGAATCGACGACCATACAATCAAAGAAGGATTCTCAAGTAGGATGGAGAAGACCGACAATAAAAATGCAGGAATCGCAAGCATCCATGCGATCCAGTCCACTGCGGGACTTCTACTTACCACCCAGATGACTAAAACCAGAATCAAAGCGCCCATAGCGCTAAGAATTTCCCATTGGTTGGAAGGTTCGTCGAAACTGGCATATAGAACCAACTGAAGTAGTTGAGCAGCCAATAGAAAACCTGAAGGATGATGCCTGGCAAGCCAGGATTTTATTGGGGTTGATGGATGCCTAATCGTCATCATAAATTTATCGCTCTCAAATAAAAAAGTGGAAATTCATTTTGGGAAACAATTAGTAATAAATTCAAATAGAGAAGAAATTTATCGATTAAATCTAATTAACATCATTTACATACAAAGATCCCTGGACTTCGAAATCAATCGCATTTAGTCTACAGAGAAGAAATATTTAAATATTTAATTTACGACTTTATTAATCTCAACCAGAACCGATTCAACCTTTTCCTTAGTGATGCCAAATTGGGCTGCTTGTGGTGTAGCTAATAAAGCATTTAGCGTCATTTCTTTTACCAATCCAACCATAGGATTTGTAGAGATCCCTGGCATATATTTTTCGATGATCGGTTTTGCCTGTGGGTGGTCTAAAAGTACTCCTAGTTTAGTATCTAATGTGAATTTCATAATCTCCTCCTAAATCTTGTACTTATTTTTCTGGCTCATTCGATCCGGTAGTCATTGTTTCTGATTCCATTTCAGATTGTTCGTCTATTTCTGGTTCACTCGATGATATTTCATTGGCTGTCCC
>JACZIY010000724.1 GCA_014860845.1 Anaerolineaceae bacterium | reverse complement strand
AAGTACTTCAATCGTAATGTCTTGATCTGTTGCTGGTATTCCGTTACATATGAACAATCCATCTTGAACAATAATAATAAGGTGAAAGTGAGGATCATTAACGTAAAGATCCTTTCATTAGCTCAAAATAATTGAACCAGCAAATGTCCAACTTCCATGTCATATCCAATTACCTTGATGTAATTTTTTTTTGCAATGCTGAGTTTTACCTAAACCATGACTACTTTTTTTGAAAGCAGTTCGGTATTGGTCACAAAGTAGAAGTAATCGAATTCGTCACCTACCAGGAGAGATAATTGTGACTTTTTTTGGATTCAATACACGGGATACAACAAATCTTCAGTATGTATCCCTGATGTCCAGTTTTGTGAAAACTCATGTGTATCCAGACCTTCGTCACCTTTAATGAATGAAAAGGATAAAGCCGTGACTTATGAAGCAAGTAGTAGACATTCTTGTTCCTTGATTAAATAATTAAAACCTGTGAATTCGAAGCCAAAATCCAGAATTAATCCATCATTTAGTGGGTCTAACACAAACAAGGTGCTGCTTTGTCAAGTTGCCAGATGTAGGAAAAAGAATTCATCAAACTTATCCTTTAATAAAAAGGATTACAATTTAACCAAGTTCTGGTAGTATCAGGAGTATTACATGCAAAAATTATCAAATCGATTTTCCTGGATTGCACTGCTCTTCTTACTTCTTTTTTTGTTTGTAACTTACCTGCCAAATATCAATCATTTGGGTTATTACAATGATGATTGGTGGCAAATTTATGGGGGAGAAAATTTCGGCACCGAACGGTTTACGGAAATGTATAGTTCTGATCGACCTGCTCGTGCATATTTACATGCTCCCTTATTTTCACTATTTGGAAGCCAGATGATGCCATACCAGCTGCTCGCATTGGCAATACGCTGGTTGGGAGCCGCTGGGTTATTATGGACGTTATCGCTCATCTGGAAGAATCACCACAAAGAAATATTTCTCATGAGTTTACTCTTTATGATTTATCCCGGATATCTGCAGCAACCCAATGCCTTCGATTATATGTCCCACCAGTTGGCGATGACATTGATGATTTTTTCTATCGGCTTGAGTGTGAAATATTTTCAGGCAACCTCAAAGACATTAAAGTTGATGTATTTCTTAATTTCAACATTATTTTCGTTAATTTCTTTTTTTCTGATGGATTATTACCTCGGAATGGAAGCATTTCGCTGGTTGATCCTTGGATATTTGCAAATCAAGGAATATCCGGGAACGATTAAAAAATATTTAGGGAAATTTATTTTCAAAATCCTGCCCTTCACTCTCCCGGTGTTAATTTTCTTGTTATGGCGAATTTTCTTATTTCAAGGCTCGCGCTATACCACCGATCTTGGCAGAATTGGGTCTGGCATCCTGGGATCTCCGCTTTTAAGTCTTTTTAATATACTCCGGCGTTGGTTTGTGGATGTGGGAGACATATTTGTCTCTACCTGGACGGAACCAGCTTACCAGACATTATCCGATTTGAGAGGATATGATCTCGTTTATGGCGTGGTTCTTGGGGCAATAGGCATCGGCTTGATCATCATCTATTGGAGAATCTCTCAATCCAACGACACTCAGGTTGTGTCAGACAAAAATTGGGCACTTTCAGCCGCCATCATCGGTTTCCTTGGCGCAGTCATATGTTTGCTACCCATCAATGTGGCTGAAAGAGATGTATCCTTCCCAACATTCAACCGATTTTCGTTTCCCTCTTCAATGGGGGTGGCGATTGCGACAATTGCGATCATATCTTATGCAATCAAAAGTAGATGGCAAAATATATTCTATGTATTGCTCATATTTACAGCCATCCTCACCCACTATACCAATCAAGATTATTATGCGAATCGCTGGATTGAAACTCAGAAATTATGGCAACAGTGGATCTGGCGAGTGCCTTCCTTAGAAAATGGAACTGTTCTTTCAGGGTTTTATAATCAGACCATTGAGGAAGGATTCTTTATCTGGGCTCCTGTCAACCTGCTTTATTTTTCAGGTATGCCAGATTTGATAGTGGGTGCAGAAGTATTAAATGAAAATACAATCAATGAAATTATTATGAAACATTCTCTGGAAAGAGATTTTCGTTCATTTGCGTATGATTTTTCCCTCGCCAATACACTGGTTTTTTCAAAGCCAACAGCCAACACCTGCTTGCGCTTTTTGGACCAAAATCAAATCGAATTGTCAAAATACGATAATCCATTAATCTCGCTGGCTTCTCCTTACTCACAAATCAACAAAATTATCAGAACTAGCACGCTGAATCATGAAATGTTTACAAAATTATTTGGTGAAGAGGAAGCAGATCTCACCTGGTGTTACATCTACGAAAAAGCATCCCTGGCGCGTCAATTCGGCGATTGGCAGGAAATTGCAGATCTGCATGCACAAGCCCGCGAAAATGATCTCAGACCCTATGATCATATCGAATGGTTTCCATTCCTGCAAGCTTATGCCTATCTAGGAAAAGAAGATGAAGTGGATCAGTTAGCACCGATCATCAAAGAGACTCCTTTTTATCGCCACCAGGCATGTCAGATTTTTTCCCAGAAAGAATATGACCCGGATCCAGCTATTCATGCAGGTAATCAATACCTGGCAGAAACTTTTTGTGATTGAGTAAATTAGCAATTAAAAATTCTTGCCGCATCGAAGTTTTCGATGCGGCAACGGTTTTGAGCCAACACGGCTGTGTTGTTTATATGACGAATATGAAGAACATTTTGTTCCTTTATTCACAATAATTGTACAAGAAATTCGTTTAACATCAAACAAAAAATAGGAACAATTTTTCCCTTCCAATCATTGGCGCTTCGCGTTTTTTTAATTGCAACGATAATGATTTTGTTTTTCAAAAAATGGTTATCATTAATTGAACCATTATCTCGGTATTAATTAACGATCATCCAAAAGGTGTAAATATGAAACATTTTCTCATTGATATTGAATATACCGCTCCCCTTGAAATCATCGATGTGATCGTCAGCGAACACCGCAAATTTCTACAAACAGGTTATGATCAGGGTTGGCTGTTAATGTCCGGTCCCAAGCATCCAAAAACAGGAGGGGTTGTGATCGCACGCGCACTCTCCATGCAGGAAATCCAGACGTTCTTCTTTAATGATCCTTATATCCAGCATCAAGCGGCTACATACAACTTTGTGGAATTCAATCCAGTCATGCACCAGGCGACCATGCAGGATTGGATATCTGGTCAATAAAGAGGTAACCCTCACGCTCCCATAAACTGTCGCTCGTGCAAATCGTAATACATGCCCTGGAATGCCAATAGGTCGGCATGCGTACCCTGTTCGCGTATTCGTCCCTGGTCAATTACATAAATCCAGTCAGCTTTGCGTACGGTACTCAGGCGATGGGCAATCACGATGGCAGTGCGCTCAAACAACAGCCTCTCTAATGCTTGCTGAATCAGTACCTCTGTGACCGTATCGATGTTGGCTGTGGCTTCATCGAGAATTAATACCTTCGGGTCTGTGAGAATCGCTCGGGCAATGGTCAATAGCTGGCGTTGCCCCACTGATAGATTGACACCACCCTCCTGAATTCGGGTCTGGTAAACATCAGGCAGGTTGCTGATAAACCCATGCGCATTCGCCATTTTTGCTGCATTGATCACTTCCTCTTCACTGGCATCTGGTTTTCCATAGCGAATATTTTCCTCAATGGTTCGCGAAAACAGGAACGGATCCTGTGAGACAATCCGCACAAACTGGCGCAGCGAGCGTTGTTTGATCTTGCGTAAATCGATCCCATCCAGTAGCACCGCGCCTTCTGTGACATCATAAAAACGCGCAACCAGATTGGCTATGGTCGTCTTCCCAGCACCTGTTGGACCCACAATCGCCACCATTT
>JACZIY010000095.1 GCA_014860845.1 Anaerolineaceae bacterium | reverse complement strand
ACATACGACTGCACACGGTTCACCACAATGTTGGAAGCTCTTGGTTGCAATCGTTTCTTCATTGAATTGTTTCAAATAATGTTTCAAGATGAAATTCTCGTGCTGCATCAGGCGTTCCTCAATGGTTTTATAAATGGACCGGTAATTGAAACTCATGATGCGATCATCCATGGTGCGCATATTCACACCAAATGTACCTCCTGTTTCAAACTCAGGGAAATAACGGTATTTTTGAGTGACAGCCAGGTCTGTCTGGATGGTCTTCTTTCCAAAATGATCCATGAAATATTGGTCAATCTCGGCTGAGTCGCGTAAATCTGGATCATCCCACTCGCCTCCGAAGACACAGCCAACCACGTTATGGTATTGGAATAAACGTGATCCCAAACCACCTCTTCCAGCCCAATCAATCACATGCGTTAACTTTCCTTTGCGAATAGGATTGGAACCGATGATACCCTCACGGGTGTACTTGGAAGCCGGACCAATGGCAAAGATCCGAAAGCGATTTTCGGGAAATTCTTTGGCATAGCGATCAAATATGGCCTGTTGTAACGCGTAAAAACCGTATAAAGGCACTCCATCTTCAGAGGCATAACGTGTCCATATCGATTCCACATGGATGGTCTCCAGACGTACAGAGATTTCACCCTGTTTATGATTCATAATCAGGACTGAAGGTTCTTCACACTTTCCGCGGAGCGCCACATAATTTACGCCTAAATTGTGAAATGAATAAGCAGCTCCGCCCATGCTCGAAATGTAAAAACCATCCCATTGCGGGCTCCAACTAGCAAAAACCAACCGGCGTGACCCAGGGATGGAACTGCCTGCCAGTAAACCTTCTCCAAAGGTAAAACTATCCGGATAGGCGTTATAACGATACCAGCCATAATCAACCGGACCTAAAATTCTTGGATCTTCAATAGGTCGTAAATACCAGTTACCATTGTGTAAGTGAACAGTTAATTCTCTTTGTAAAACAGGATAACCCATAGAAACCTCAATCTTTTCTTTAATTTTACCTGTTTTTATTTCTGGTACGATTTTAGTTCGTCCATTCATTCAACCCGAATTATTCTGAGCTTCCTTTATAATGAAGAAAAAAGATGAAGCCTAGTCATTAGGAAAAAATGAATTCTAAAGAGAATCAATTACAGCAAATATTGTTCAGCGCTTATAAAAATCGCTTAGGATTAATTGATGAAGGGAAAAATTCAGCTTTGCGGCTGTTTAATGGCTTTCTGGAAGGAGACTCCCGCTGGGTGATTGAGTTGTTCGGAAAAACCCTGGTGATTAATGACAACATCAAAGAGGAAACATCTGATTCTCAAGATGCAAGTGAAATTTCTGATCTCTACCGGGAGTGGATTCCCTGGCTGGACAGCGTGTTATATAAACGAAGATATGCCAACCAATTACAGGACAAATGGGGAATCATTATTTTCGGAAATCAACCCGCTACAGAAACTAAAGAAACTGGAATCCGATATTCGATAAATTTAACAATCAACCAGGATTCCAGTTTTTATCTGGACACACGCTATTTGCGGTCGTGGTTGATGGAGAAAATGGCAGGTAAAACTGTATTAAATACCTTTGCTTACACCGGTAGCCTGGGAATTGCAGCGCTGGTTGGTGGAGCCGAGCAGGTGATTCAGGTGGATTTAAATCGTCGATTTCTGGATGTGTCAAAGATATCCTGTACCCTCAATAATATTCCTTTGGGAAAAATGAAATTCATGGTGGGAGATTTTTACAGGGCGATTGGAAATCTGAAGAAAAATCAAAAACTTTTTGATTGTGTTATCCTCGATCCTCCCTATTTCTCTTCCACTGATGCAGGCAGGGTTGACCTCGTCAATCAAAGTGCACGCTTGATCAATAAAGTTAAACCGTTGATTGCCCATCAGGGCTGGCTTGTTTTGGTTAATAATGCTTTGTTTTTAAGTGGACAGGCATTTATCGAAATGGTGGAAGAATTGTGCGCTGATCGTTATATGGGGATAGAAACTATCATTCCTGTTCCACAGGATGTGGTTGGATATCCGGATACAATAGTCTCTGAACAACCAACACCTGTAACACCGTTCAATCACTCCACAAAAATCGTTGTTCTACGGATTAAACGAAAAGATCATAAGACATTACAAGACCAAGAAAGATCCTGAAAAACGGAATTCATATCAATTTGCTATTTGAATTTTGCATAGAAAGTGAGCAGCATGGAAATCAAAACGAAACGAATTGTAGTCACAGGCGCAGCATCGGGAATCGGAAAAGCGTTGGTGACAAACCTCAGCCATTATGACTGCCATATACTGGCTGTCGATCGAAATTCTGTTGGATTATCTCAATTTCTTGAGCAGGTTCACAACTCAAAGGCAAAAATCAGCAGTTATATCTGTGATATTGGATACCAGGAGCAAATAGACGATTTATTTGAACATGCCAGACTAGCACTGGGTGCGATCGATATCTTCATCGCCAATGCCGGTTTTGCATATTATGAACAGCTTTCAGACGCAGATTGGGATCGGATCGATCAGATTTTTAAAGTAAATGTTCATTCTCCCATTTACACTGCCATCAAAATGAAACTCCTTCATCCCGATTCGGAATACAAGGTGGTGGTGACCGCTTCAGCTATTGGAAAACTGGGATTACCCGGATATGCATTGTACGGGGCAACCAAATCCGCGGTTGACCGCTTTGCCGAATCTTATCGTTACGAATTGCCCGATCCTTCATCGCTGGCATTGGTCTACCCCATTGCGACCAGGACACAATTCTTCCAGGAAGCATCTCAGCATGAAGCACCAACTCCCTGGCCATCACAAAAACCTGAACAGGTTGCCAGAGCGATTGTTAGGGGTATTGAGAAAGATCAAAAATCGATTTATCCTTCGGTGGTTTATCAAATTTTTCTTGCAATCGGGAGAATTATTCCACCTTTATACCGACTGGAACAATGGATTGAAATGCAAAGCTTTAAAAAATGGATTAATACACGGGTGGAGTAAATCTTAAATTAAATTTTTCCGATAAAGATTGGTCTTGACGAACTCGAATCCCAGTTTTTGATATAGCTGGTTGGCAGCTTCGCGTTCAGGTCGGGAAGTCAGACTGACCGCTTTTGCATTGTTTTGATGTGCAAATTCAACAGCAGCTAGCGTCAATCGTCCCCCAACTCCCTGACGGCGTGCTTTTTGATCGACTACCACATCCTCAATCCAGGCATGGATACCAGTTGTCGTTCTGTAAATCGCCAGGCTTAACATACCAATAATTTCTCCTGATTCATTTTTGGCTATCCATAAACTACTGGCTTGGGATTGAATCATTTCCTGAATATCTTCATCATTTAGGATTGGGTTGAATTTGGTCAATTGAGGAAGAAGCAGGCGAACCGCATTTATCAAATCTGGAGTTACATTCTTTACTTGTTCAACGCTGATCATGTTACTACCTCATCTACCTGACAGACAGGTTTAATCACCATTTTGCGAAAAAATAGCCCTATATTGATGTATCAGTTTTTATCAATCACGCTCGCCTATATAGGTTTGAGCACGTGATTATTGCGGTATCCATTCATCAAACCCTCAACCGTGAAGATGACCAATGCAATCCATACGAGGCTAAATCCGATCAATTGTCCGCTGGTAAAAGGTTCATCATAAATAAAAACACCAATTAAGAATTGAATGGTGGGGGCAATATATTGAAGAATCCCAATGGTTGTCAGGGGTACTTTTGGCGCACCGGATGCAAAGAAAATTAATGGGATGGCGGTGATGATACCTGATAAAGCCAGTAAAAAAGTTGTCTGAAAGCTGGCATGTCCAAAAGCAGCCGTACCATTGAATTCGACAAAAAGTAAAAATAACACAGCCGGGATAAGTATTGCCCCAGTTTCGATAGTTAATCCATGTATGGAAGGCAATGGAGCAATCTTCTTAATTAATCCGTATGTGCCAAAAGTTGATGCCAATACCAGGGCTATCCAGGGTAGAGATCCATGATCAATAGCCAGGTAAATCACACACCAATGGCAGCCAAACCTACGGGTATCCACTGTAACTTTCTAAGTTTTTCTTTTAAAAATACAACACCTAACACGACACTTACCAGGGGATTAATAAAATAACCCAGACTGGTTTCCACAACAAAGCCAGCATTCACTCCCCAAACATAGGTCAACCAATTGATGGCTAGTAAAGCACCAGCAATAGAGTAAGTGAGAATTATCTTTTTGGTTAAGGATTTTAGAATTTGTGAAAATTCATTTCTTAAGGTAATGAGGATTATAAGAAAAATAAAGGACCAGGTTACTCGATGAGCCATAATTTGAAGTGCTGGTGCTTCATGCAGGAATTTGAAATAAATAGGGAAAAATCCCCACAAGGTATATGCTGAAAACACAAAAATGAGACCTTTTTTCATCCAATAATCACTTTCTTACCATCCAATGGACGCAATCATATCAGAAAAAATACATTTTTTGGAAAGGAATTAGAATGATTTGTCTGATCCAAAATTTTTTCTAGTATAATCACGGATATCTGGGATGGACAAACAGGAATATCATGAAATCATTAGCTTTTGTATTTAAATTTGCTCGTCGTTATACTATTCCTTTGTTGTTGACGATCATTAGCATGATCTTGTTGGTGGGTGCACAATTAGTCATTCCCTGGATTGTTCGCGATTTAATCAAAACGGTTACCAGCGAAAGCTTAAACCTGGAAAGTTTTAACATCATTACCCGATTGGCGCTCATTGCTTTGTTCGTATATTTGGTACGGGCTGGTTTGCAATTCGTCCGCTCATACATGGCGCATATTGCCGGTTGGGGTGTCGTCGCTGACCTGCGTAAATTGGTCTATAACCATCTTCAGCGCCTTAACCTTCGTTATTATGAAGATAAACAAACTGGTCAAATGATGTCCAGGGTGGTAAATGATACCGACTTATTTGAACAATTAATTGCCCATGCGGTTCCAGAATTGATTGTGAATATTCTGACTTTTGCAGGCGTCGGGGCGGTTCTATTCAGTCTAAATTGGAAGCTGACATTATTCTCCATGCTGCCTATTCCGCTGGTGATCTTCTCATTACGGTTGTATGCCAAACGGGTGCGGCCGGCTTTCGTCTTTCGCCAGAAGGAACTGGGTGAGTTAAACGCAATTTTAAACGATAACATATCCGGTATTCGGGAAATAAAAGCATTTACTCAGGAAACCGTCGCCCTGGAAAAAGTTGGTTCCCGAGTGGAACATTATCGAAAGTCATTGCTGAATGCATTGAGACTGATGGCGACATTTCATCCTTTTGTGGAATTTACCTCTTCAATCGGTACGTTGGTGGTTATTTATTTTGGTGGCCGCTTGGTGGTACAGGGCGGACTTCCCATTGCGGACCTGGTAGCATTCTTTCTTTATCTGGATCTGTTTTACCAACCCGTTCGCAATCTCAGCGTCGCCTGGGAATCTATCCAAACTGCGTTAGCAGCTTCAGATCGGGTGACGGAAATACTACAGGAACAACCCGAGCCACATCACCTGCCTGGCAATATTCAGTTGGATAGTCCGGTACCAGGGCAAATTTGCTTCGAGAATGTATGCTTCCACTATAGTGAAGGTGAAAACGTCCTGGAGTCCATCAATCTCGATATTCCTGCAAAAAGTGTGGTGGCTTTGGTAGGACCAACCGGAGTGGGCAAATCGACCATGGTCAGTCTCATTCCTCGATTTTATGATGTCACCGCAGGAAAGATTTCACTCGATGGTCATGATATCCGGAATCTGGGGTTAGAAGATCTTCGTAGACAAATCAGCATCGTTTTACAGGATGTATTTCTTTTTCATGGCACCGTTCGGGAAAATCTGTTATTTGGCAAGCCAGAAGCCAGTGAAACAGAAATGATAGCAGCAGCCAGAACAGCCAATGCACATGACTTTATTCAACAGCTACCCAATGGGTATGATACCCTCATTGGTGAACGCGGTATAAAATTATCCGGTGGGCAGAAACAACGCATCTCGATCGCCAGAGCCATCCTTAAAGATGCACCGATACTTATTCTGGACGAGGCGACATCTTCAGTCGACACAGAGACCGAATTATTGATCCAACAGGCCTTGGAGCGCTTGATGGTTGGCAGAACAGTGATATTAATTGCCCACCGCTTATCAACGATCCGGAATGCAGATCAGATCGTTGTTCTGGAAGGCAAGCATATTGTTGAAAAAGGAAATCATAACACATTGGTGGTGCAGAATGGTTTGTATCAACGGCTGGTCAACGTTCAGCAATTATTACAACCAGTTGCCTGAAAATTCCTGATTTGAAGATGTTAGGTCATTTTTTGTGCGAAATACACCCCAAATATTGAATTTCCTTGACATCATTTCAAAGATGTGTGTTATACTCTATCTGCCTGTAAGTAAGGCTCGTAGCAATTGCCGCTGGACCTGAATGTCAGTGGTAAATTTTTTTTTACCGGTATAAACCGGTGTAAGGGATACAAGGAAGAATGGAAAACAAATTGTATGTTGGGAATTTGTCCTACGCGACAACTGAAGAAGAATTAAATACACTCTTCTCCAACGCGGGTACGGTGACCTCTGTTGCAGTGATCAAAGATCGCGAAACAGGTCGCTCAAAAGGTTTTGCTTTTGTGGAAATGAGTTCACAAGCAGAAGCTGAAAAAGTAATCAATCAATATAATGGTTACACAATGGGTGATCGCGATTTACGCATCTCTATTGCAAGACCAAAAGAAGAAGGTCGCCGCGGAGATTTTGGTGGCGGTGGACAACGCAGAGGCGGATTTGGACAACGCGGCGGTGGTGGTGGCGGTGGCGCCGGTGGTGGCTTTGGTGGAAACCAGGGTGGACCCCGAGACCGAAACCGCAACTCACGTGGTGGTAGTGGTACCCAGCGTTACTAAACCAACGCTGTTTAACAAATTAAAAATTTTTTAGAAAGAATAAAGGAAAGAAAAATGTCAGAACGTGTAAAAGGTACAGTAAAATGGTTTAATGGAACAAAAGGCTATGGCTTTTTGGCCCGCGAAGAAGGCCCGGATGTTTTCGTGCACTATTCAGCAATCAATCATGAAGGTTTCCGAACCTTAGAAGAAGGCCAGGCAGTCGAATTTACCATTGAAACTGGACAAAAAGGCCCACAGGCTGCCGACGTCGTAGTCCTGTAATTCAATTTTATATTGAAACCAGAAGACCCCATCGCAAGGTGGGGTTTTTTTATTCCTGATTTTGAATCAATCAATAAAGATGAATCAAATTTAGTCTACTTATGCTAGTATAAAGTACTACTGTAAGGAGATTGAATATGAATGTTTTCCCTGTAACCACCAAAAAGGAACTCCAGAAATTTATTAATCTGCCGTACCGTTTGTATAAAAATGATCCTGTCTGGATCCCTCCGTTGCGTGATGAAATCGCTGGGCAATTTAATTCGATCCGCAATCCTTTTTTGGACCATTGCCGTTATCAATTATTTCTATTGGTTGAAAAAGGGGAGACGATCGGCCGTATTGCTGCTTTCATTGATGATCTGGCAGTGGATTTCTGGCAAGAGAAGGTAGGTTTATTTGGTTATTTCGAGTCACCAGAAAACTATATAGCTGCGGAAATTTTAATGGATAGAGCTTATAACTGGTTGAAAACGAATGGTATGCAAAAGATGCGGGGTCCCTGGTCGTTTGTCTCTCAGGAATGGGGAAGTGTCATCGAAGGATACATCCCATCGCCGGTGGTTATGTCGCCGTATAATCCTTCATATTACAACAGCCATTATGAAAGCTTTGGGTTAAGAAAGGTTAAAGATCTTCTGGTTTATCAAATTGATAATTCTCAGAATTATCAGATTCCGGAACGAATTCTTACGCTGACGGAGAAAATTCGAAATCGATATGAGATCCATACACGTATTTTAAATATGAAAAAACTGGATCAGGATGTCGAAAAAATCATCGCTCTCTCAAATGAAAGTCTGATCAAAAATTGGGGCTATTCACCGGTTACAGATGCTGAAGTACGTGCCATGGTCAATGACTTAAAACAGATCATTCAACCCAAAGGTGTTAT
Organism: Anaerolineaceae bacterium; assembly: GCA_014860845.1. The sequence continues at coordinate 927 of JACZIY010000095.1, read as the reverse complement.
TTTTGCGGAAGATCAGCATGGGAATGCAGTTGGTTTTGCTATTGCTATTCCGGATATCAATGTGTTGCTCAAAGGTTTAAATGGACGACTTTTCCCATTTGGCTGGTTAAAATTGCTGCGTGGAATTCCGCGATTAACCCAATACCGTATGTTTGCATTGGGTGTAGTTCCTGACTTCCAGGGAAAAGGAATTGATAGTCTTCTGTACCGGGCACTTTATGATTCAATTTATTCACAGGACATAAGGATGGAGATCAATTACGTGCTTGAGGACAATGCTCCTATGAATAATGCGATTATCAAGCTGGGTGCCAAACCTTACCGCCGATATCGAGTTTATGAAAAAGAAATCAGCACATCAGAAGATTAATTTTTTCGATTATTGAAAACCTCATCGGCTCCTGCTATATCTTCGAAGGATTCCAGACTGTAAGAGTTGTTTTCGGCTGGTTCATGACTTGCATACCACACTTGCGCAAAAAAGGGATTCGTTCTCGCCTGCTTATCTCCATTCCAGGGAGGATTAACACAGACCGGGCACCAATGGCCAGCTTTCAAAATCGTGAAGGGTTTGGCAGTGAATTCATGACCAAATCCACAGCTCCACTTTAGTGTTCGGTAAAGATTTCCATCCCATTCAGTTGATATGCACTCTCCACCACGAAAATGTGCAGCCTTCTGAAGATCCATTAAAGATAAATTTTGTTCATTCTCATCATAGCCATGCTTCAGGATTTGTTGCACGGGTTCAATTTCCCTGGCAGAGTTCACTGGATCCCAATCCGCGATAGCTTCATAAGTTTCATAATCCTTGAAAAATGCAAATATTCTTTGATCCTTTTTATTCAGGTACCAGTTTCGAGTTCCATTGGCATGATGCTCAACCAGAATTTTAAACAGAGCGTGCGTTTGTTTTTCGACCAATTT
>JACZIY010000094.1 GCA_014860845.1 Anaerolineaceae bacterium | reverse complement strand
AAGTTACTGGCTGAACGCATATCTGAATCAGTCATATCTTTCAAGTGTGCCCAAGTTTCATCATCAATAAGAATGGATTTGCGAATTGACATAATTTACTCCTTCCATATTTAGAACATCTGTTCTATAATCATTATAGCGATTATTTTCAACTTGTCAATATCTTTTACCAAACTGGTCGTATTTTCTTTTGCGGAGTGGTAAAATGTATGCATGAATAACACTGACAAATTTATAGATTGGCTGAAAATAAACATGGAAGCAAAGAATTTTGGAGTCAGAGAGACAGCCAGAGCGGCAGGCATATCACACCCTCTTATTTTGGATGCCATGAAAGGTAAAAAGCCGAGCTATGAAACTTGCATTGCCCTGGCAAACCTTTTCAAAACACCGCCTGAGGAGGTGTTGCGGATGGCCAGCCTTCTACCAACCAAACCAGCCCAGGATGTGATCAAGGAGCGCGCGGAATATTTGATGGAACACCTCTCGCCGGCAAACCAAAAGAAAGCGATCGATTACCTGGAATTCTTAATATTTCAAGAGGAAAAGGGGGAGAAACGTGGAAAACCCAATCGACGCCATGCAAAAACTGAAGCGGATTAACCAGTTCAAGTTTTTGGCATACCTGCACTGGTTAAAATTCATTGATCAACCGCGCTGGATCCCATTGAAGGCAACGGTTGCGGCGGGGATATTTATTCCGATCTTATTGTTGGTGAAGTAAACCAAATTAATTTCCACAAAACCTTGTAAGATCACCGCTGAATAAGCAGTTATTAATTTCCCTGCTTTAGCCATACCAGGCTGGCGAGTAGCCCGGAGAACAAGACCCCTGCGCCGATCAGGTAAGGAAATTCCATCCGGAAGTCAAAAAGCGCTCCGGCACTCAGGGCTCCAACAACGCGTCCCAGACTAACGAAGGAGTTGCTCAACCCAAGCGAGGCACCCTGCCCGACAGTAGAACGCTGGGAGGTCAGAGAATGAATCGATGGACGCAGAAAGGTGACCGCAAAGGAAAAGAAGCCGGTGGCAAGCAAGACCCATGTATAAGAATTGGCAAGCAGCAAAAAGATGAATCCGAGCGCAATTGCCAGCAGGGAACCTTTGATAACCAGCACTTCTCCCCAGCGCTTTGTGAAAGCTCCTGTCAGCAGACCGCGGCCGATGAATGAGATCACACCTACAACCGTCAGAACGATGCCAATGTGTTCCGGGGATAAATCAAATTTTTTCACCATGTACAGGCTGAAGATCGCTTCGAAATTACTGGTCCCCAGTGTTGCGAAAAATGCCAGGAAAAGCAGAAAACCGATCGGGCTTTTAAGTGCCCTCAAAAGCGGCTTGAAATTGATGAATAGCAATTTATTGTCCCAACGATCGCGCTTCTCAGGCGGCAGCGACTCGGGCAGCAGCAAGGTGATCAAGCCCAGCGAAAGGAGCGACATCCCTGCGGCTGCAAAAAAGGGGACTGAAAGCGATCCGTAGGCAAGCAACCCGCCAATACCCGGACCGATGACCGTACCGGCGCCGGCTGCCGCTCCTAAAATGCCCATCCCCCCGCCGCGCTCCTTGTCAGATGTGCTGTCGCCGATGTAAGCCATTGCTGTCGAGAGTGCTGCGGAGGAGAGAACACCGGACAGGGCACGCGAGGCAAACAGCATCCAGAGTTCGGTCGAGAGTCCGAAGAGCAGCATGGAAAGCCCATAACCGAACATACCGATCATCAGGATTGGCTTCCGCCCGGTCCGGTCGGAAATACCTCCCCAGATCGGCCCAAAAAGGAATTCAGTCAGGGCAGCGATGGCTACCAATAGCCCGAATGCGCTGCCACTGGCATGAAACAGCTCAATATAGAAGGGCAGGATGGGAATAACCATCCCAAAACCGAGCATAACAATTACCAGGCTAAAAGCCAGGAGATAAAGGTTTCTGCGGTTCGTAACTTGCGCGGGCTTTTGCATGTCGTCAAACCGCGATCGTCACCGTTCCGGCTCCGCCATCGACTGTGATCATATCGCCGTCATGGATGCGGCGGGTGGCTACGCCGGTGCCCATCACGGCAGGGATACTATACTCACGGGCGACGATCGAACCATGCGAGAGAGGGCCGCCGATATCGGTCACCACTGCAGAGGCCATTGCGAAAAGCGGGGTCCAGGCGGGAGTGGTGGTGCCGGCAACGAGCACATCTCCGTGGCGCATGTGGTCAAAGTCCTCTGGTCCGTGCAGAATGCACGCCGGAGCTGTCACAATCCCCGGGCTGGTGGCTACACCTTTGAGTGTGTGGCCTGTATGGCTATCTTCAGATTGGGCTAAGATGGTTTCCGCCTTGAATCCCAAAACGCGTTTCTTCATCGGAATCATCGGAGGAGGTGTTTCAGCTTTGTATCTGGCCCAGTCAGTTTTCCGTTCATCCACCTGGACGATCCGATTCCGGTGATAACCAGCAACCAGGTCATCGATCTCTGTTTTTTCCAGCCAGAAGATATCTTCAGCTTTTTCGATGACACCTTTCTCCACAAAACGACCTCCCAGTTCTCGCAGAATTTCACGCAATTTGGGATATCCCAGACCGATCTCGGACAGTGCGTCTTCACGCACTTCAGCCAATGTCTGGCTGATTTTGAGGACCTTGCTGAACGCCCAGCGGCGAAAGCCCTTTAAACGGGCGAGTACCTTCTCGGCGGTCTGGATGCGGTTGGCTTCACTGGTTTTCTGGCGTTCATGCGGGTTGACCCCTTCAGCGCGCAGGTACATCTTCATATTCTCCAGCATCGGCTTGGGATGGTCGAGCGGCAGATCCTCGGCGAAGTCCAATTGATAGATAATATGACCGAACTGATCCAGGTGTTGGGCGAAGCGGATCATTAATTCAATCCAGTCCTGCTCTTCAACGCCTTCAGCCGGCTGGCTGCCTTTCAACTGGGCAGCAACCTGCTCTGTATCCGTGCTCAAAAAGTATTTCGCCAAGCTTGGACGTTCCCCGCACCACATTGCCATATCATAGAGCGACTTCTCGGCCTTAGCCGGGATGTTATCCCACCCCATTAGCAGGGTGCTGGCAGGCGGGTCGCCTTCCTGTCTGGCCATTTTCTCGTAAACTTGCGTCAGCAGCATCTCCGAACCAGCCGAAGCACCCATCGTGGCAAACATCAGGGCACAAACGTAATACATGGCAGCATCCAGGATCTCTTGCGATGTTTGCCAAAGTTCCACCGCCGACATCTCAGCCACAACCGTGTCCTTCAACCCGGCAACGAGTGATTTGTATTGTGGACGCATTTCATCACGCCAAATTGGCACCATGCCAACCATCAAGCGCGGGTAGGCTGGCAGCAACCTGGTGAGCAGCCATACCCAACCGCGAGCCGGGAAGCTGGAACTCATATAGGCGTAGGTGTTGATGGTTGTATAGTAGTTTTCCCCCAGATCAGGCTCCGAACCGATTATCCGCTTCCCGATTGGTCTCAACTGATCCCGCAAGGTCGGGATACCCAGTGTGACGAATAACGGTCGAAGTGGTTCGGGCATCAGGTCAACCACACTGGTTCGCACAAAGACACTTTTCGGTACAGGCGGTATCCATGCGACCGGTGCCAGCGGCAAGGCGGTGATTGGACGGGCTTGAACAATGGCAAATTTCTTGTTAACCAGGGTCCACTCGATATCCATCGCCATGCCGTAGAGTCTCTCGATCTGCGAACCGAGGTGGGACAGTTCAGCGGCCTGCTTGTCGCTGATAACGGCCTTGTTTTTCAAGGAATCAGGGACAGGCTGCTCTTTGGTTGAGGTCTCGGTGCGAACAGTCATGACCTGTTTTGCGGAAGTTTCTCGGCAAATCACGCGACCTTTATTTTTATCCACCGTTATTGTATCGGGAGTGACCAATCCGCCAACGATCGCCTCCCCCAACCCCCAAGCGGCATTAATGACGGACTCGTTCCGTATTCCCGTCAAAGGGTTGGCGGTGAACAGGATCCCCGAGGCTTCAGCCGGGACGAGGAGTTGGATAACGACCGCCAGCGCCACGCACTCTGGCTGGATGCCTTGTCGCAGACGATAGGCAATGGCACGTCCCGTCCACAGTGAGGCCCAGCATTTACAAACGGCATCCAGGACAGCCTCCGTACCGTTGATATTGAGGAAGGATTCCTGTTGGCCAGCAAAAGAAGCTCCAGGCAAATCCTCGGCAGTGGCTGAGGACCGCACCGCAACAGGCGGGTTGTCACCCGGCAAGGCTTTATACGCTTCAACGATGGCAATTACCATGTTGGCTGGAATCTCAGCTTCGCCAAAAAGCTTGCCTATCGAAACAGATGCGGTTTCGAGCGTGGATGGTAGCGCTGGGTTCACGTTTTCCAAAGCTTTCAGGATATGAAGCTGGAGTCCGTTCGCTTCTACGAACTGTCGGTATGCTTCGGTGGTGACATGGAAGCCGTCTGGGACGGGCAGTCCAGCTCGAACCAGTTTCGCCAGTGACATGCCCTTACCGCCGACCGTTGCTAGGTCGGCTTGTGGATCAGATAGGGGGAGGACAAAGGGTTTCATTTAATTTTCCTTTCGAACAATTACTGCTTGCTTTCATTGGCAGGTATCAGGCTTGGATACCATGCAAAATAATGTCAAAAACATTCTCCAGCATATTCTCTGGTGATCCGGTAGGGCGTGAGGTTAACACGGTGGGTGTCATGGCGGTGATCATCAGACGCGCCACCAGCAAACTGTTGACCGGGCGGAAAGTGCCATCACGGATACCATCTTCGATAAGCTGACGAACCAGATCTTGATAGGCATGCCGACCTGCCTGGACGCGCTTCTGGCTCTGGATGGTCAGGCGTTGTACTTCGAAAAAGAGCTTCAAGTACAATTCCTTGCTGGCCACAAGGAAATCCAGGTTCTTGCGCATGATCTGACGCAGGCGCTCGATAACCGGTATTGGTTGGTTGGCGATCTCCCTGGCGGCTGTGTTTACATTCTTCAATTCATCCTCGATGTACCACAACAATATTTCATCCTTCGTTTTGAAATAATTGTAGAGCGAGGATTTTCCCATGCCAGAGGCTTCTGCGATTTCGCGCACGGATATCTCATTAAAGCCTTTTTCCAGGAAAAGATGCAGGGCCGCGTCGAAGATCTCATGGCGACGGCAGCAAAGTTCTAATTCAGTAATGGGGATACCTTTGGGCATATTCAACTCCTTATAGCGACCATCGTTCGCTTTAATGATAACGAATGATGGTCGCTTTTACATCCATCTTAAGATGGGTTTTTTCTAATACTTAATACGGATACCCGGTACTTGAAGTTTGTAGGGTGGATCGCTGATCCACCATTAACAAATCTCCTCCCGTATAGGCAAAGCATTCGAAGAGCGTGAATGCTTTGCCCCCCTTCCGAAAGACTCCGATTTTTTGTAGAGTAGCAATCCTCAAAACTCAAAACTCACCTCTCCATCACCTCCCGAAACGGCCCAATAAACCGATCGTCATTGGACCAATCCACAATCGCAAAAATCACCTGCTCGAAAGCATGCGCAAAATTCTCCTCCAATGCTTTTTTGAACATCTCCGCAATCTCATAGCCATTGTTGCCAAAGTCTCCACATCCCCAGGCACCCAATACGATTGACGTATGCCCGTGTTTCCTGGCGATATACAAAACGCTCAAGATCCGTTTCCACATTTCTTCATGAATTTCAGCGGATAACGCAGGTTGATAATGTCGGATCACATTCGCCTGCACAGCCGGAGCAGAGATGATCGCGATCGTATACGGTTTATCAAGCAGCGTGCTATCATCATCCCTAAACACAACCACATCCGGTGAATAAATGAAGTGTGGTTTGTAAATCTTCCAGATCCGTTTTCGAGTGGAAATATACCGGACATTCATTCAGGCATGCCCAGATACCGCTGGATCGCGCCAGGTATTCTTCCTGAGCCCGTGAGCCCCGCAAAAATCCGCCACCCGGCTCGGATGGAGAAGAAAAATTGAGGGCTACCGGCTTTTCTCCAACCGCAATCAATTCCTGTACAGCAGCCAGCGTTGTTTGATTCTGCACCTTAATGATCGTTTCTTTTCCTCCAGCATACGTTTCGGAATCTACATGCTGGCGGTACACCTGCGTTCCTTTGATAGAACGATCCAGATCATCACGAATATCAACTCTTCTACCATCTGGCAGATCATAATACCCATTTCGAATAATCCTTACCGCTTCCTCGCCCAGGCTTATCGCCCGTTCCCGGCTGATCTCGAGCTGGCTGCGCAGAGTATCTTTCACATCCTCCTGGTACATTGAATTTCCTCCTGAATAAATACCATATTTCTATTGCTCTTCATATTATAGAACATCACGACATCC
>JACZIY010000723.1 GCA_014860845.1 Anaerolineaceae bacterium | reverse complement strand
GAATTATATATGAGAAAAGGTATATTTTTGATTAATCAAAGAAATTATATAAATTTACACAAAAAAGAACCTGGATTGAGGCACAATGATTAACAACGAGCAAAAAATATCTGAGAATCTGGCTAATAGTGCTGTGGTTATTTTTGGAGTGACAGGTGACCTAACCAGCAGGAAATTAATCCCGGCAATTTATGAACTTTATCAGTCGGATCGCATTCCAAATAATTTACATATTGTAGGGTTTGCTCGTCGGGATTGGGATGATGCTCATTTGAAAGAAATTTTCATTGATTCTGTACGTTCTAATTCGGGAATAGAAATAGAAGAAGAAAAAATTAGACAGATTTTTTCAAATGTGAAATACATTCAGTCATCATTTTCTCAGTTAGAAGGTTATAACCAATTAAAGAAATATTTGATCGATGAAGGAATTAAGAATACATTATTTTATTTAGCTACACCACCTGAATCTTATGAAATTATTATTGAGTTAATCGGAAAAAGTGAATTAAGTCATTTAACACAAGGATGGACAAGAATAGTTATTGAGAAACCTTATGGAAGAGATTTAGAGACTGCAAAAAATCTTGAAAAGCTTGTGCATACAGTATTCAATGAAAATCAAATCTATCGGATCGATCACTATTTAGGGAAAGAAACGGTTCAGAATATTCTGGTCTTAAGATTTGCGAATGGAATTTTTGAGCCATTATGGAATCGACAATATGTGGATCATATCCAAATAACTGTTGCAGAGACAGTTGGTGTTGGAACAAGAGCTGGATATTACGAAAATTCCGGCGTCATTCGTGATATGTTTCAAAATCATTTACTACAATTATTAGCTTTGACGGCAATGGAAGCTCCCGTTGGATTTACTGCAGATTGTGTTCGAGATGAAAAAGTTAAGGTTCTGCGTGCACTAAAACCTTATGATGCGAAAGGTGTTTTAGAAAATACTTTTCGTGCTCAATATACATCAGGATATATTGATGGTAAAAAAGTAATCGGTTATAAGGATGAAGACGGTGTTGCAAGAGAATCTATTACAGAGACTTTTTTGGCTGCCAGATTATTTATTGATAACTGGCGTTGGTCCGGTGTTCCCTTCTATTTGCGTTCAGGAAAACGATTACCAAAAAGAATGACAGAAATTGCCATACAATTCAAACAAATCCCACTATCGTTATTTAATTGGCACAATATGGCTGGTGATGCTCCAAATGTTCTAGTTATGAAGCTACAACCAGATGAAGGTGTTACGCTCAGCTTCGGGGCAAAGTTACCTGGTCATATCAATCAAATTTCCCCAGTCGAAATGAATTTTGATTATGAAGAATCCTTTGATATAAAAATTCCAGAAGCCTATGTTCGATTGATTCAGGATGCTTTATACGGAGACGCTACTTTATTTACCAGATCTGATGAAGTAATAAGTCAGTGGGGATTTATAAATAGAATTCTGGATGGATGGAAAGAGGATCCAAGAAAGTATTTACCAGTATATGAATCTGGTACATGGGGACCTCCTGGCGTGGACTTTTTCATTAAAGGAGACAACCGTCATTGGAGAAATCCAGAGAATTAATTGTAATTAGGCTTCTTACAATTAGGGCATACGCTTTCTGTGCTCGTGACTATATAACCACAGAATTTACATGTTCTAGGTTGGATACTTCCTAAGGGGGCACCACAAGCGATACAACTAGATTCTCCGACAGGGTTTGGCGTGTCACAATAATTACAGACATACCTTTTCAATCGTTCTGAAAGTTCAAAACTTGCCCCAAGATTATATGCAGTTTGATCGATAACAGACCATATTTCATCTCGAATCGATAAACTCTCAATATCCTGGGCAACATCATCTATTCTTCCCAATAAAGAGAGTGGATTACGTATTGCGCTGAGAGCAGTTTTCCCCAAACTGGCTGCAATTCCCATCCATGATTGTTTTCCTATTTGAACCATCACGCCATCTTCAAATTTTTGAACAGATACGCCGATCGAAGTTTGTCCTCCGGAAGAAGCATTGAATATTGAAGCAATTTGAATGATGATGTTTTCCCCACTACCAATTTGCTGAACCCGATAATTTCCTCGATTGAAATGTGCAAATAACGCTTTTGAAATATCAGCTGGCGTTATATTTCCGTGAAAAGTTTTATGTTCCATATTTATATTATAATCAAGCTACTCTTAAAAAAGAAATTATTGGAGAAAGTGTGATCAAGAAAATATCATTATTGGCTGGCGTTATACTCATGATTTCATTATTTTATAATGTCCTGTCAGTCAATGCTTATCCTTTACCTCAATTACCTACGGTTTCTGTACCAACAGTCACTGGTACTCCATCAGGAGTTATTATCACCGTTCGGCCGAGCCAAAATGAAGACTTTATCAACGTTCGTTCAGGTCCCAGCACATTGTACCCATCAGTTGGCGTACTATTGGTTGGACAAACAGCACCTGCGTTAGGACGATCCTCCGGGGGTGAGTGGGTTCAGATTGAATACCCTGGTGTTGCTGGTGGAAAAGGTTGGGTATTCTCCGTTTTGGTAAGTCTTTCTCCAGGACAATTGTCAATTGTAGAACCTCCACCGACTGTGACACCGCAATTTACTGCCACAATTGATCCTACCTTAGCAGCTCAATTCGTGGTAACCCAGCTACCGACTAGATTACCGACTTTTACGGAACCAGCTCCACTAACTATACCGACCTATGTTGAAAACACACCCAACCAATTACCGGGTGGAATTCCAATGGGAATGATAATTGTAGTTTTGGGGGTCACAGGGATATTACTTACTCTATTTTCATTTATCAGAGTTCGATAAAGAAATTAGGTTTGAAAAAATAATTTAAGATTTTTCAAACAAGATGCTCCAATCTTATGACCTAATTCTTCCTTACAGAATTTGGTCGTTGCTTTATATTCTTCTAGATAATTTTTTAGCTTTATAGCTTTTTCAAATTCAACTAATGTATCCTGTGTTCCATGGGCGATGTAAAAGTTTATAGAAGATAAAGCTTTATATTCCAAAATTGGAGGTTTGGAAGGAAGGAATCCTGATAACAAAGCGACCTTAAAAAACCTTTCAGGATATAAAATACTTAACACTGCACAAATCCCAGCACCTTGACTAAAACCTATCAAATTTAATTTTTTATTGGTCAATGGCAAATCTATACTTTGGATCAAATCTTGAATTGCCTTAAATAATCCTGATGAAATTTTTGCATAATCAACAAACGTTGGTTTTGAATTATTTCGGATATCAGCCCAGGCATATTCATTTTCCCCTAATTGCAATGGGCCACGAGGATAAATGAAAATCGAATTTTCTGGAATAGAGGAGGAAAAAATTGACATCGAATTCTCATTACCAGACCATCCATGTATCAGACAATAGACCTGAGTAGATTGATTTTTCAAAGGTTTATTCATTCGGAAATAATAAGGATTTACAAAAACATCAAAAGTTTTATCTTCCATTTCGAACCTTTACATAATTATAATGATGCGATCTGATGTTAATTCTAAATGTTATGTTAAAATCACGCTATGAGTGGAATAAAGATCATCGCAAAAAACCGAAAAGCAAGTTTTGAATATTTTCTCATGGAAAAATTTGAAGCTGGTATTGAACTTCAGGGAAGTGAAATTAAATCCATCCGTGCAGGACAGGTAAGTATTGGAGAAGCATTTATACAGATCGATAACTTTGAAGCATGGTTAATCAATTCTCATGTTGCTAAGTATGATGCTGCCAGTATTTTCAATCATGATCCAAAACGGAAAAGAAAATTATTGTTACACAAAAAAGAAATTAATCAAATTTTGAACGCAGTTCGTCAAAAAGGATTAACAGTAGTTCCTACGATTTTGTATCTCACCAATGGCAAAGCAAAAATTGAAATTGCGTTAGCCAAAGGTAAAAAAATGTATGACAAACGTGACAGTATCGCCAAACGTGATCAAGAAAGAGAAATTTCTCGAAGTAGAAAGATTGCAGATTAAGAGCTAAACAATGCCATTGTGGTTAGCATTTTTTACTACCTTCATATTATCAATCATCTGGTTACGATTAATTGATTTTTTTGCTGTTAAAGGACTTATATCAAAAAAACTGAGTAGAAAAATCATTCACATTGGCACTGGCCCAATCTTTGTCCTCTGTTGGCTTTTATTTCCTGAAGAACTGCTCTCTCGATACATAGCAGCGATTATTCCTTTATTAATCACGATTCAATTTTTCTTGATAGGAATTGGGGCGATCAAAGATCAGGCATCTGTTGATGCAATGTCCAGAACCGGAGATCCAAAAGAAATCCTCAAAGGTCCTTTTTTCTACGGAGTCGTATTTGTATTATTGACAATAATTTTCTGGAGAGAGTCTCCGATTGGTATTGTTGCCCTGATGATATTGTGTGGTGGTGATGGCTTTGCCGATATTATTGGCCGGAGGGTGCCTTCTATTGCATTGAAATGGTCACCAAGTAAATCAATTGCTGGAACCATTTCGATGTTACTCGGTGGTTTGATCTTTTCATCCATTCTGATATTAATTTATATTGAGTTTGGATTCTTAAATATTACTTTTTTGGAAAGTTTTCCAAAAATATTGTTACTAAACATTCTGGCAACAATTGTAGAATCACTTCCTGTAAAGGATTGGGATAATGTTACTGTGCCAGTCATTGTTGTGTTGGTAGGTTTAATTCTTTTTTAAAGGAGTTTAGATGATTTCAATTGATGGTCATCATCTGATGATTGAAGAAATTGTAAGAGTCGCGCGTAATTTTGAAAAAGTAAAAATTTCAGATTCCGGCATTGAAAATATAAACAAATCTTACGATTTAAAAAATACGATCATTGAGTCATCTAAAGCTGTTTATGGGATTAATACGGGTTTTGGAATTTTTGCGAACAAACTAATAGCACACGAGGATTCTTCTAAACTGAGCAGAAATTTGATTTTGAGCCATGCAGTCGGCACAGGTGACCCATTTTCTACGGAGATAGTACGAGCTACCATGTTGGTTCGAGCTAATACTTTGGCAAAAGGTTTTTCCGGAGTACGACTTGGGGTTGTTGAAACACTCATTGACATGTTAAATTCAAATGTGATTCCAGAAGTTCCTTCACAGGGATCATTAGGCTCTTCAGGTGATTTAGCGCCTTTATCCCATTTAGCGCTGGTTTTCACTACTGATGAAAAGGATTTGGATGAAGATTCTGGTTATGCTTATTTCCAGGGTCAAAGGCTGAGTGGTAAAGTTGCCATGGAAACTGCTGGTATTCCAAGACTCATACTAGGTGCAAAAGAAGGTTTGGCTATTAATAATGGGGCAACATTTTCAGCCGCCATTTCGGCACTAAGTTTGTTTGACTCAAGTTCATTAATAGATATTGCAGAAATGTCTTTAGCAATGAGTTTGGAAGCTATGTTAGGTTGTAGCTCCGCTTTTGATCATCGTATTCATGCAGCCCGAGGTCAGCTGGGTCAAATGGAAGTGGCTGATAATGTTCGAAAATATATTCATAATTCCAATTTAATTAATTCTACTGATCGAGTTCAGGATGCTTATTCTTTACGTTGTGCACCTCAAGTTCAGGGTGTAGCCAGAGACACACTTCAATTTATTTGGAAAATTATCAGCAGAGAAATAAACGCTGCAACAGATAATCCATTATTATTCGATCCTGGGGTGGCCCTATCTGGAGGAAATTTTCATGGTGAACCAGTTGGTGTTGCTATGGATTTTCTTGGAATCGTTTTATCAGAAATTGCCTCCATTTCGGAAAGGCGGGTTAACCGGATGACGGATGAGAATCTAAACGCCGGGCTTCCACCTATGTTGGTCGATCATCTGGAAGCGGCTGGATTGAATTCAGGATTAATGATGCCTCAATATACAGCTGCGAGCCTGGTGCTAGAGAATCAAACATTAGCACATCCTGACAGTGTGTTTTCGATTCCAACCTCTGCTGAACAGGAAGATCACAATGCGAATGCAATGAATGCATGTAGACATACATTACAAATTTTGAAAAACGTTCAGCACGTAGTAGCCGTTGAATTATATACAGCAGCAAGAGCGATCGATTTGAGATTACGTAAGTATCCGGAAGGAAAACTTGGAGAAGGAACAAGTATTATATTCAAAATGATTAGAGATGTTGTACCATATCAACCCGGTGATGCACTTTGGTGGCCAGAGATTGAAAAAGTTAAACAGTTGGTTATTACTGATAAGATTTCAAAAGCTTTAGATTTTATAAAGAGTTGACAAGTAAACTTTTAGCGATTATCTTTTCCTTATGTATTGGTTTTCGAAAAAATTTTCTAGAAGAGATCTCTTAAAAGGTGTAGTTGCCTTTGGTGGAGCGATGGCAATATATCCCTGGTTGGATGTGAAAGCTCAAGTAATTGACTTTTCTGAATCTGACAAATTGGGAAGAGTATGTGGTGGTTTGGTGAATATTAGATCCAAACCTTCTATCAAGGCCGAATCATTGGGTGTTCTTTATGAAGATGCCGTTGTTGTATGGCTTAGAGAAGTAATTGGTGAAATACCAGGTGGAATGATGAATGCAAAATGGGTTGAAACACCAGACGGTTACATCTATGCACCTTCATTGCAGGTCGTTAAAAATATTGAAAATTCAATCATATCTAATCTGCCTGAGACGAGTTTAGGAGAAGGCTTTTGGGCTGAAGTATCTATACCTTATGTAGATTTGATCCAGAATAATCCTCCCCCCAGGTCTCCATGGCTTAAAGAAGCAGTTAATCCTCGTTTATATTATTCTCAGATCGTTTGGATTGATGATTTTAAAATTGCTGAGGATGGAGAAAAATATTATCAAGTTAATGAAAGATTCGGTTATGGAGACATTTTTTGGGCGAATGCAAAAGCATTCAGACCTGTAACAGATAAAGATTTAGAACCAATTTCTCCAGATGTTGAAAACAAAATGGTGTACGTTGATGCAACTCCGACCAGACAATATTTGACCTGCCTGGAAAATGGAATAGAAGTTTTTTATTGCCAAATCTCATCCGGTGCAAAGTGGAATAGGGAAGGACAAATCGTTGAAAGTTGGGGGACTCCACATGGTGTGCACCGGACGTGGAGAAAGCAAATTTCGACGCATATGACAGGGGGAACGACTGGTGGGGGTTGGGATATTCCAGGTGTGGGTTGGACAATATTATTTTCAGGAACCGGAGTCGCAATTCATTCAACGTTCTGGCATAACGATTATGGTACTCCCAGGTCACATGGTTGCGTAAATGTCAAACCAGAAGATGCCCAATGGATTTTCCGATGGACACTCCCAACAGTAACCAGTGACCCAGGAGATATTACAATTCCAATGCCGGGTGGAACACAAGTTGATGTCAGAGAATATTGAGGTGTAAATGGATATAACGTTAGGGTTAGCATTTTTAGCAGGATTAGCATCATTTTTATCTCCGTGTGTGTTTTCGTTGGTACCAGCTTATATCAGCTATCTCAGTGGACGTTCTCTTGCGGTTCTTAAATCTTCTGAATCGCAACAGTTCAGATGGGAGACCTTCACACATGGTATCGCCTTTGTATTAGGATTCAGTCTGGTTTTTATTTCTTTGGGCGCCACCGCTTCAGCACTCGGTGGTCTTTTGTACAATTTGCGCTGGTTGTTAGCCAAAATAGGTGGATTGATCGTGATTGTTTTTGGATTGCAAATGACGGGGATATTACGAATTCCATTTTTGGAATATGATTTACGAATTCAAAATAAAGCCCAGAAAAACAGGACTTATTTATCTTCCGCATTAATGGGAATATTCTTTTCTGCTGGTTGGTCGCCTTGTGTCGGTCCTGTTTTAGGAGCCATCCTGACCCTGGCGGTCGGTGGTGGATCAATTCTTGAAGGCATGAAATTATTAACTGCCTATTCTGCAGGATTGGCAATTCCATTTCTTTTAGCTGCGCTAGGAATTGGCTGGGTTACAAAAATCATTCAAAAGTACAGCAAAACCATGCGTTATGTTGAGATTATTATGGGTGTTATTTTAATCGTCATTGGTGGGATGTTATTTTTTGGAACTTTGGAAACATTGAATAGATTCGGTTTCTTTGTGGATTTTGGTTTATAGGTTGAATTGGAGAGAAGATTGGTAAACGTCGTTGCTTATATTAACAATACTGAACAACAACATCAAATTTCTAATATGTTAGAAAAATTAAATTCAGAGATTGATTTTAATTTTCAATTAATTGATATTTCAGACTCTGAGGATTTGATTAAAAAATATGCAGAAGTATCACCTTATTTAAAAGTCGGTCCTTATACTCTATCCGGAGAAATATTTGAATCCAACTTGAAAATGACTATACTTGCTGCCAAGGATAGAGAAAGACAATTAACCGAAGTGGGGGATGATAAATATCAACAAAGGATTGAAGCAGGAAGAAGAATTACTAATTTAGATAAAGTCTCATTATGGTTATCTAAAAGCTATATTTGGTTAATGATTTTCTTTTTATCTCTCTATGTTGGGTTACCTTTTTTGGCACCATACTTTCTAAGAGCTGGGGCTGAATTACCTGCAAATATTATTTACACGGTTTATAAACCACTTTGTCACCAATTAGCCTTCAGGTCCTGGTTTATTTTTGGAGAACAAGCATATTATCCCAGATCCGCTGCAGGTATTGAGGGGGTAATTACCTACGAAGAAATTTCAAATCAACCAGTGATCAACATTCGCGAAGCACAAAAATTTAAAGGAAATGATTTTACCGGATATAAAGTTGCATTATGTCAACGCGATATAGCCATTTACGCAAGTATGTTATTTTTTGGCTTACTATTTGCTTTATCAGGCAGAAAGATTAAATCAATAAAATGGTATATCTGGGTAATCATTGCACTGGTTCCGATTGGGTTTGATGGTTTTTCCCAACTACCAGGATTGGCGAGTTCGTTGCCGGATTGGCTACCTGTACGTGAAAGTAATCCAACCCTGAGGACTATTACCGGTTCATTATTTGGTTTTTTTACAGCATGGTATTTATTCCCTTTGATTGAAGAAAGTATGGCCGAAACCAGAACAATTATCACTGAAAAAATAAAATACATTAAATCATTAGGGAATTAATATATGATATCTAATGATTTCGGGAAGCTGAGATATTTCACGTTCGAAAGTTTTCCTAATGAGAAAGTCAATCATGGAATTTTTACTCGATTAGGTGGTATCAGTCCCGATTCCTTTTCAAGTTTAAATGTGGGCGAAACAGCAGGAGACACCCGGGAGAATGTAGTAGAAAACCGAAAGAGAATTTTTCAGGTTTTTGATAAATCACTTGAATCGATATACGATGTCTGGCAAGTTCATAGTAATAAAGTGAAGTTTACGAACTTTCCGAGAAAGTCAGGTAACAAGCATGAACAAGCGGATGCTATTTTGACGGACTCCACAAACGTCTCATTGTTCATGCAATTTGCAGACTGTGTGCCTATTTTGATTTATGATCCTAAAAAGAATATCGTTGGGATTATTCATGCAGGGTGGCAAGGGACTGTGAAAAGGATTGTTCAAAATACTATCAATTATTTAATCGACACGTTTTCAAGTGATCCTAAAGAAATTCTTGCTGGAATTGGACCTTCGATTGGTCCTCATCATTACGAAGTTGGAAATAATGTAATTTTTGAAGTTGAAGATAAATTAAGGGACATTCAAACTGATGTGTTGATTTCAAAAAATGGCAAGACATATTTTGATTTATGGAAATCAAACGAATTATTATTGCTCCAATCAGGTGTAAAAAATATTGAGGTAGCTGGCATGTGCACAGCCTGTAATTTGGATGAGTGGTATTCGTATAGAGTAGAAGGTCAAAAATCAGGCAGGTTTGGCGTGTTTATGGGTCTAAAGTAGGATTTATGGATTACTCCATCGACAGGAATTTTAAGAAAGTAATAGATGAGATTGATTCTTATTGTAATTTGTTCAAAAGGGAAAGAGAATCAGTAAAACTTATCGTTGTCACGAAAAGTCAAACCAGCGAGAAGATTGAGCAAGTAATTGCTGCTGGTGCGCGCTACCTGGGAGAAAACTATCCGGAAGAAACCAGAGAAAAGAAAAATATATTAACCAATTTGCCTGAAGATCTGGAATGGCACATGATTGGACACCTTCAAAGCCGAAGATCCCAACTTGTGATAGATGAATTTTCAATGCTACATTCATTGGATAGCGTAAAACTCGCCAAACGGTTAAATCGCCAATTAATGGACTTAGGTAAAAAAATTCCTGTATTACTTCAATTTAATGTCGGGGGTGAAGACAGCAAATATGGTTGGGATGCTTCAAACAGAAAGAACTGGTCTTCAATAATTGGTGAAGTGGCAGAAGTATTGAATTGCTCCAATTTGGATGTTCAAGGACTAATGACAATGCCCCCTTTTACAACTAATGAAGCAGAATCCAGACTCCATTTTAACAAATTACGTGAATTGGGCGAGTATTTACAATCCAATTTTCATGAATTATTAATTCAAGAATACTCAATGGGAACAAGTCATGATTTTAAAATGGCAATTGCTGAAGGGGCAACCATGATAAGAATCGGTACCGCCATCATGGGATCCAGAGAAAAATAAATAAAGAGGGAAGAATGTTTGATTTTTTAATAGTATTGGTAAGAATTGCTGCAAATATATTTTCATTATTGGTAATTGCGAAAGTTTTGTTGAGTTATTTTTTGTCTCCCTATCATCCGATAAGACAAACCATTGATCGAATTGTTGAACCTTTGCTGGCTCCGATTCGAAATAGAATGCCAATGATTGGTATGTTTGATTTCAGCCCTATTGTATTGTTGATTGGTATTCAAATAATTGAATTTCTATTGGTAACCATTTTTGCGTCATTGTAAGAATTAACCTGGAAAATGGGGAATTTCACAATTAAATTGTTTTTTCTCCATCAGTTTTTGAATTTAATAACAAATATAAAGTAATAAATATCTCGTTGACCAACATTTGATCCGGTGACGCTGTGGCAATATCAATCATCTTCGAAATAGTTTCCTGGTTGGCATCCTGTGTGGATAACATTAATGCTTTAAGGATATCTTTCTTATTTTGTGACCCCAGAGCTAAAAACAATATAGGAGCAACAGATTGATCGATTGAAACTCCAAGGTTTTGATTTCCAGCAAATTCTATTAACCAGGGAGTTTCGCTCAATGGAAATTTTCGGTCAGGTATAAATGGATTCGCCGCTTCTAAATATTCAAGCGCTTGCGTAGCTGAATTTCTTACGACCCACTGGCTATCCTGGATCATCAAATTCTTTAAAGTTTGGATAGCCCATAAATTATTCAATTTCACCAATCCATTAATTGCAGATCTTCTGACCACAATATCATCCATGGTTACCGCGTCCTGTAAGATTTCGGAGCCGATAGAAGGGTTGAAAGCCAGGCATTCAGCAACGAGTTGTCTGACATTCTCCTCGCCATTCAATAATATTCTAGCAAGTTCATGAACTGCCTTTTCTTCCTCGAAGATCGAAAGAGCCAGACAAATATTTTTTTGAATTTTAGCTGGGGCATTTTGTGATAGTGAAATAAGGTCATTGATGTGGGAATTATCTCTACTCGTACAACTAATGGCATAAGTTGCCAATACTTTGAGCGAATTATCATTGTGTGATAATAATTGCTGGAAAAAAACCGGTAGGCTATTATCGTTTGAGTAAACTAATCCTGCTATGGCTCTTAACCGAGTAGCGAAATTTTGATTGTTATCCTGAATAATTTTTACCAATTGTTTTATGTAATTAACTCGCCAAATTAAGTTCTTATTTGATATTTTTAACCAGGGACTGATACAGAGAAAATTGAAGGGGAATTGGGATAACTCTTTTGAGATAATTGGTGATAACCATTCACTTTTCGAATCTTGCGAAGAATAGAAACCCAAATAGGCATAATTTGCAGGCCATTTCAGATCCATTTGATTCAATTCTGAAATTGGATTTTGGTTTTGGGACAAACTGGCTAAATAACCAATTAATTCTGAATGGTTGAAAATAAATTTACCAGTACTTGTCGGTCGAATTAATTCCGATTGGACTAGTTTATTAAAACCCTCATTTTTTTGTTCAGAAGAATTAATGGTACAACTTTTATTCTTGACCAAATCACTTGCCAATGAGATTGCCAAATCATACGTTTCTTTGGTGGCAACAATTCTTTTTAAGTATGTCTGATACATATCCAGAACACTGGATCCACATAAGTCCCCGGCTAATGCTCCCCAAATATGAAAAGTGTATTCAAGTGGAGTTAATGGTCTCAGATTTGAAGAAGCCCAATTTAAAATAAGTGTATTGGATGTAGTAATATCATCCGATATATTGTTCTTTAATATTTCCAGTTTCCAGAGTCGATTCCAATTTGAATAAAAATTGGTTATCTGCTGATTGGACCAGGCGGACAAAAATAAAGGTGAGAAGTTTAATGTCAGCAGTTCCCCCAGATATAAAGGTGTTGATGAAATAATAATTTGGAGGTTTGGATAAATTTGTTTGACTTTCTTAATAAATCCAACAAATTTGTCAAATTCGACAGGGTGTAATTCATCCAGTGCATCGATGATTAAAATTGCTTTGTTTTCTTCAAAACATTCTTGAAAATATTTTACGAGTCTGGGTAAAACGGTTGAAGGCAGTTTGGGAGAAAGTGCTTTATAGAGCATATCAAAAATTGATTGTTCTGGTTGAGAAAAAACATCAGTATCATGGACATTTATATAGAATGGGATTTTTGTTGACAGTAATCCACATTTTGGATCGTTTCGCGCCAGACATGAGACTAAATATGCTAAGGCAACAGTTTTACCTGATCCTGGCATACCACAAATAACCAAATCCGCATTTTTTTGGCCAGCATCTGTTATAGAAATTCTAGGAACATTGAAATTTCTGCTAAGGAGAGGAAAATCTGGTGTAAAAGGGACAGTTGAAGCTATTTCACTTTCAAAAAATGCATTTTCGTCTTCTTGAATCGTCCTGGGTTGAGCGAGAAGCAAGGGCTCGATTATGATTTCATCCAGGAAAAACAAACTTTTCGCTAAATGGTTAGATTGAGCTCTTGAATAAGCTTCATTTTTTATAGCGTTTTGTATCCCTGATGTGTGTTGTGACTTAAGATTCTTAACTAATTTTTGAATATACGTTTTAATTTCAGGAACCCAGATTTTAAATTTTGAAATAACAAACCAAAGTATTGTGGCACTCAAGAACCCTAAGAAAAAAGAGATTCTTTCAAGTTGAAAATTATTTAGCCAATTGAACATTCAGATCATCCACAATACAAAAATCGTTTACAAACCGGGCAGAATATTTCGTCAGTATAACTTTTGGCTTTTTGAACTTCCATTGGGGGAAGTCCATTTCCGCACATCGAGCAAGCATTATCAACAATTAATGAAACCGCGATTTTATTTTTCGATTTTCGTAATTTTTCGTACGTTCGTAAGAATTCATCCTCTATTTGGGTTAAGATTGGGGACTTATCGATTGCAAGTTTGTTGTTAGATTTTTCAATTTCTTCAATCTCTCTCATGAGAACTTCTTTTTGAGCATTTTTATCTTTTGTTAATGATTTCAATGATTTCTTATTGATGGAAATTTGGTCATCCAATTCCTCGATGGAAAACATAATCACTAATTGCTGCTCGTCTAACACTGATAGTCTTTTCTTCAAGGAATCAATTTCAGTGTTCACATTTTGTAACTCTTTTGGGTTTTTAATCGATCCGTCATACAGTGACTGTTCACTTTTATGTGATTTTTCCTGAATGATTTGGGCTTCACCTGAAATCTTACTTAATTTTTGTTGCCATGTTTTTTTTTCAGCTTCTATTTCAGAAATTGTCTGTTCAATTTTTTTCACATCATCGGAATAAGAAATGATTCCTCTGATTTCCGATAATCTCTTCTCATTTTTATCAAGTTCGAGATCCAGTAATTGTAATTGGTAAAGAAATGTTCTTTGATTCATATTAGGGATTATAGAATGTGATAGGTGTAATGGCAAGTAAACCAGGCTATGATATGTTTGTGCTTTCTTTTTGCTTGCTGTATACTTCGAAATGATGAAAAAATGGAAACTTTTTGTCCTCGTTATTTGGCTTTTTTTCTTATTATTTCCTGTAATATTTGGCTACAGCAAATCGAACAATGACCTTGGTTTTTCCGGATTAATTTTTAATCCAATTGATGGGTATAGCTATTTTGCAAAAATGCAACTAGGGGATGCAGGGGCGTGGGCATTTGATTTACCTTATTCTCCAGAATCAAACAATGATATTTATATTTTTACACTTTATACATTTTTCGGTCATATTTCCAGATTTTCAGGATTGAGTATTCC
>JACZIY010000722.1 GCA_014860845.1 Anaerolineaceae bacterium | reverse complement strand
GGTCCTTTACCAGCCCGGATATGTTCTACAGCTTTTTGTGTGGCTTCGTAAGCTGCTAACAGGTCATTGCCATCTACCTGAACAGAAGGCATGTTATAAGCTGCGGCAAATTTATACAGGTCACCGGTGGCATGGCTTTTTCCAACCGGGGTAGAGATTGCATAGCCATTGTTGACACAGCAATATAGCACCGGGAGCTTCCAGGCAGCAGCCAGATTGAGACTCTCATGCCAGGCTCCTTCCCCAGCCGTTCCATCCCCCAGCATGACTGCTACCAACGCATCACTACCCTGCATCTGCCAGCCCAATCCCACACCCAATGCAGTTACCATGAAAGAACCTTCGACAGCATTATCTCCAAAATTGTTGACCGATTTATCAGCTGAGTGCAGTGAGCCGCCCTTACCAGAGCAGACTCCAGTCGCTTTGCCAAACAATTCCGCCATGATGCGTTCGCCTGGAGTACCCTTTAGGAATAACAAACCATGGCTGCGATGATCCGGGAAGAGCCCATCTTTGGTGCGCAACGAATTGGCAACCGCTACCATGGTGGCTTCCTGCCCGATGCCGGTATGCAGCATCCCTGGCACATTGCCCAATTTGAATTCGCGCTCCAGAGCTTGCTCAAACATCCGTATCAGCAGCATGTCACGGTACATTTTTAGATACAACTCAGAACTTACTTCCATAATGTGAACTCCTTAGCAGATTCAGGAATAGATTTATAACAAAATAGGGAATGGGAAATTTGAAAGAAAAATCACTTTAAATCATAGCATTTTTCAACAAAAAGTCAAGTGAGTATTAATTATTTATGGTTTAAAATTAATAAATTAATTATTACTTAATTAATAATTACGTTCTGAGGGGATCAAATCTAAAACACAGCTGGCGTGATCACCGAAACCCAGGTGGTTTCTATCTCGGCCACATTGACCAATCGGATCAGGTGTTGCCCCTCAAAGTAGATACTCTCATCACGATTCACCAGATATTCCCCCTCGTCTAAATCAACCAGCAGCGTCCCAGTCAATACGTAAATAATCTCCTCGGTTGGTTCACGCAGGCGTGAGGCTATATTCTCCATCCCGGGTTCAAGTCTGCCTTTGAATGAAACCATGTTTCGTCCCAGGCTGGGCACCAAAAGTTCCAGTTCTACCCCGGAAACTGGTAGTACCAATTTCGAGCGCCGGTCTTTGTTCACAACAGGATTGTAGCGGGTGCGGGTTGACTCCACATTGTCAGTCGATTCTAATTCTTCGAATTTTTCATCCGCCATAAAGTAAGTAACCGGCACATCCAATGCATCAGCAATTAAATGCAGGGAATTTAATGACAGGTTTACCTTGTTGTTTTCCACCTGACTCAAAAAAGAAGAGGTTAATTGAGTAGATTCCGCTACCTCTTTTAAAGTTAATTGCAGTTCTTTGCGGCGTCTGCGCAATCGTTCCCCAACATTATCACTTTTTTTTACATGCATAGGAATCACCCCGGAAAAAGAATCTGACAATAAGATAACATACTCAGAATCGCAAGTCAAGCAGGAATTAATTAATATCAAAATTTTCGGATTTTTAGAATAAATACCGCCAAAATTTAATTCTGAATGAATTTTTTCATGAATTTGTAGAAACCATATTGTCCAAAGATTTATTTTTCTGGTTGGATATTTTCTTGAGAACCAGGAAAGCAAATATTACACCGAAAAGTTCGTTAATAAGATCCATTATCTGAAACGGCCCGCCTTGGATAGAGAGCTGATATAACTTATTGCTGAGGGCGTAGAGCATGGAAAAGAGAAGGACAAATCCGTAATTTTTGGGGTTGGCGGGAAATGAAGCGTCTACTGCACGCGTGAGCCAGAATATCAAAACGGAATACTCCACGAAGCTTAATACCAGCCTGTACAAATCTTTGAAGGAGTGCTCCGTAATCATCTCTTGTAGAGCCCTGAGCCACTGCAAAGGCAGCAAGGAACGCCAACTTTCAGGTAGAAAGCTGAAGGTGGTGGGGACAGCGGAGAAGAGGGAGATTAAGAGTATCCAGAGAAGGACGGGAATCCAGTGTTTCAGGTTTTTGTAGAGCATTAGTGGTTGAGCTGGCGTAAGTTGTAGAGGTCGGATGCTGTTCGCCGGTTTTTAAATTCCTGGGCGATGGTGGGCAATTGGGGTTCGAAAGGAAACAGGTCGAAGAAACCTTCCAGATCGACCAGGTGGAAAGTTGTGTCTGCCTGGAGATCGTATTGTTGACGGTGGTCAGCTGGGAGTGTCAGCTCGTCTTGCGAATTGGGTTGCTGTAAGTGGACTGGATTTGTCACAATTGTGATTATAATCTAAATCTACCCCTGGGTGAAGCAGGTTTCTTGGCATGGGATTTTTGGTTAACTTATATTAAATCTTTTTTCTGAATGCGATTCCAAAATGTTTCAACCAGTAAGCTGGGAGAAGCAGTTTCTGCCCTGTGAAGTAGTAGCGGGTTGATGGTTCGGGGAAATTGGAACCCAATATTTGATTGAGAATGCCGAGGGGGCGATCGATGAGCAGGAGTTTGACGTTAATGGAGGCAAGCCAGGGAACAGGATGGCGACACCCTGAAATCTAAATCCTGAATCCTGAACAGATCAACAACTTAAGAGCTTAAGCGCTTAAAGCTTTCTTCTTCATCAAATTTTGCTTCTCTCGCGGGGTCAAAAACGCGCTTTCCAATGCATTCAATTGTGCCTGTCGGATCTGCGGATCGTTCAAACTTGCTTTTGGTGCTGCTACCTCATATTCATACCTTAAATCGATCCCACTGATGCCGGGGTCATCCGAGTTGATGCTGGCACACAATCCATTCTCCAGAAAAGTCTTCAATGGATGACTGGCATAATCTGCTACCGAACTGGTCTGCACATTACTGGTCAGGTTGCATTCAATCCCAATCTGGCGCTCGAAAAGGTAATCCATCAAAACCGGATCATTCACAATCGCTAAACCGTGCCCGATACGCTGAGCCCCCAATACCCGGATCGACTGCCAGACACTCTCAGCACCGGCTGCTTCCCCAGCGTGCACTGTTGCTTTCCACCCAACCTCGCGAGCACGCTCAAAATGCCATTGGAACAATTCAGCCGGGAAGTTGGCTTCATCCCCCGCCAGGTCAAGCCCGACGATACGCTCCGCAAAGGGCAGCATAGCTTCCAGCTCTTTCATAGCGATATCGGGTCCATAGGTGCGACTAAGAATACCCAATAGATTTGCCTGTATTCCACTCTCAATC
>JACZIY010000721.1 GCA_014860845.1 Anaerolineaceae bacterium | reverse complement strand
ATAATGGATTCTTTCTATCGAATTTAGAAAATTTTTGTAATGGTAATTCTATGATGAGTACAAATTTTTTGAATAATCTCAATAAAAAGTTTAAAGAGTGAAAAGGTTGACAAAAAAACATATTCCGATAAAATTCAAAGCGTTCAAATAAGAGCCGGAGTGGCGGAATTGGCAGACGCGCTACGTTCAGGGCGTAGTGAGCTTACGCTCGTGTGGGTTCAAATCCCACCTTCGGCACTTTTTTTATTTAAGACCATATTGATATTAATTATTCTAAGGTTGCTTGAGTTGGCATGGAATATGTATCTTTGATAAAATGATAGAAAACAAGCAAAATGAGTAAAGATGAAAAATCTGCACATTGATTTCAGAAAATTTTCGATATACATTGCTCTGGTAGTTATCTTCTTTTTGTTAATGGGTTTGAGCGCCAGATACAATGAATTAACCAAATTAAGTGACCAGAATAAAATAATGCAGACAGAAGTTGTTGCTTTACGTATCACCAATAGCCATATAGAGACCCAGATTGGATACGCAACTTCTGAAGTTGCGGTTGAAGAATATGCCAGGGAAAAGGGGTATATGGTAAAACCTGGCGAGGTATTAATTGTCCCATTATCCTCTACGGAATTAACACCAACCCCTGTTGTACAACCCACTATTGAAACCAAGTCACTGCCTAATTGGAAAATCTGGTACGAATTATTTTTCTCTGACCAAAATTAAGGCAGGATCTCTCGTTTAAGGCCAATCAGAGTTAAATCGTCACTGGGTGGTTGACCTTCTCGAAAGTCATGTAATTCAAGATCTAGTTTATCCAGAATATCGTTAATGTTGAGATGATGATTTTGTTTTAAGAATTCAATTGCCCGTGTTACTCCATACTGTTCATCATTCATCGAAAAAGTTTCGGTAAGTCCATCCGTATAAAATAAAATTAAATCTCCAGATTCAATGGAAAATTCCATGTTTCTATATTGCACATCTTCCATGACCCCGAGTGCCATATCTCCTTGGGGTAATTCTTCCGTTAAAGATTTTTGTGATCGAATTACAATTGGACGATTATGTCCAGCATTAGCAAAGATTAATTTACCTGTCTTAAGGTCGAGGATCGCAAATACTGCTGTGACAAACATCCCACTGGGTGTATCTCCAACCAGTAGATTATTCACTGCATTTAGAACTCCAGCCGGATCAACGGTTGTCTGACCGAAGGCACGGATTAGTGTTCTTGAGACGGTCATATATAAAGATGCAGCTAAACCTTTATCAGCAACATCTGCAATAACCAATCCGACACGATGATTGGGCAGGAAAATAATATCGTAGAAATCTCCACCAACCTGCAAAGCGGTTTCCCATCTAGTCTGTATTTGCCATCCTGGAAGAACAGGCAAAGAATCTGGAAGAAATGTTTTTTGAATTTGGCGTGCCAGTTGTATTTCCTGTTCGAGTTTTTCTCGTTTTACAATATCTTTTTGTAAGAAATAATTTTGGATAGCTAACGATATTTCCTGTGATACACCATTTAATAGTTCAACTCTTTTTTCGAAGTATTGAGCTGAAAGATTATCTTCTTTCGTTAATAAAATTCCTAAAAGTTCGCCTTTAAGGTTGATAGGAAATGCTATTAACATATGATCAGAAACGTCAATTTTCATCTCTTGAATATATGGTAATGGTTTAATATTTTTAATGCATTCAGTTTCGAATTCATCATTTGTGATGATTGTATAAGCAATTTGATTGAATTTTGAGACAAAATTCAGAAGTGGATTTTTTTCACAGAATTCCTGGGATGTAAAAATTGAAGTTGCAGCATCATTATCTGCATATACCCCGACCGCTTTAAAACTTTGATCATCGTCATCATCAGGCAAATAAATGATACAGGCATTTACACCTATCAAAATAGGTAGCAAATTAACAATTGTGTCAAATGTATCTGATAGATTAGGCTGGGTAACAACAGCTTGAGCAACTTGAAGCAGAACTGCAGTTATATAGGCTTCCTCTTGTCGGGCTTCAATTAACCTCATATTATCAAGTGATACAGCCGTCTGTTGGACAATACCTTGAAGAATTGAAAGAGTGTCATTTGATAGGTTATTCTCCAAGGTAGGATTTTTATTTTCGTGAAACACGAGGAAAGTACCTAATAAATCCCCACGAGCACGTAATGGTAGCAGCATGATTGTATTGTTTTGCGATGATTCATCGTTACTTTCGAAGTTCAATTCTTCCGTTACATCTTGAATGTAAATCGGGTTATATGAATTAAGTACTTGAAAGGCAGCAGGAACTTCTTTCGTCCAAACCGGGTTCGGCGGCGAAGTAAAGCCATATTCAGATTTGAGAAAGAAATAATTCTCATATGGGTTCCACAAATAAAAGGCACACTTTTTTACACCAACCAATAATGGCGTCAGACGAACCATGGAATCAAGCAAATCTTCAGTAGTCTCACTATTTTGACAGGCTTGAGATACCTGTAACATCACGGTCGACATCCAAGCTTGTTCCTGAGCATCTGCATATAATCTGGCGTTATTTATGGCTACAGCAGCGTAATTCGCGAAAGTAATACTCATGATTTTGGCTTCATCACCATATCTTCTGGATGTGTTATGTGCCAAGGTTAATAAGCCCAGAATCTGGTCGCCTATTCTTAAGGGAGCAGCAATGGAAGAATAATCAGAAGGAAAATCGAGAGCAGCACCTAAAGGACCAAATGGATGGTCTTCAGATCGGATGGTTGGTTCTGAATTTTTTAAGGCAATTTCCATCAACCCCCATGTTTCCGGATCTTTTGACAGACCTTCTAATAATTTTTCTTTCGAAATATTCCAGGTAGCAGCAAGTGTGAGTGTTTTGGGGTTAAATTCATCCAGACGATCATTACGATTGTCTAGTAGCCAAACTGCAGAGGCATCACATGGTAAATTCTGATTTAACTTTTCAAGAATATTGCATAATAAAGTGTCCAGAGCGGTGTTGGCAGAAATCATACTGATAACTGACCTGAATGATTCTGCAACTTGATGCCGCCATTGTTCTGAGCGGAAAAGGAAGGCGTTTCGGAGTGCTGAGGAAATTGTTGAAGCAATTGCCTCAAAAATGAACAAATCATGCTCATCGATTGCATTTTTTATTTCGCTTTGGATATCCAGAACACCAAGAATTTCTCCACCATAGATTAATGGAACAACTAATTCTGATAAATAGCCATGGTGAGGAACGTTTTGTTTTCCAAACCTCTCATCCTGGCTGATATCATTGGAAACCGCAATAATTCCATTTTGTGCAACCCAGGAGATAATTCCATCTTCATCAAGATCAAAAGAAAATCCTTTTTCCACCAGATCATTACTTTCTGGTAATGAACCTGCCTGATAAAATATTTTTCTTCTTCCAGCATGGACTGTAAAGATATGGACGTACTTAAACCCAAATCGTTTTATGATAATTTGGATGATTTTTTCCAATAATTCATCTAAATCCAAAAAGGAATTGATTGCCTGGCTTACTTCAAAAATGATAGAGATTTGCTCTGCGCGTTGTGATAAGGATCCATATAACTCTGCATCCTGAACTGCTATGGCTATTGAGTTAGCCAGGGCACCCAGCACAATAACATCATTTTCACTAAATGCATCCAATTGATTGCTTTGAATGTCAAGAACACCAAGCGTTTTCTTATCAATTTTTAGTGGAAAAGTAGCTTCGCTTCTCGTATTTGGCAAATTTGCATAAGGTTTATACAAAAGTTCATTTGTCACATCAGGCGAGATAAGTTCTTTCCCATTTCGAGCTACAAAACCTATAATGCCTTCACCGATACTCATTACAGAGGGTGGCAATGACAAATCAGGTTCTAAAGCACTCGACGAAGCCTTCAATTCCAGCGATCTTGTTTTACCATTCAAGAGAAAAATCGCTACAAAATAATAGCCAAATGTTTTTTGTATCAGATTTGTTATTTTTTCACACAGAGTCTTGAGATCATGCACATTGGCTATTTGTTCAGAGACTTTTCGTACCAAGGACAATTGCTCCATTCGCCAGTTTTTCAGCGTAACCTGACGAATGATTTGCATAGAGACTGCTGCATGAGTAGTGAAACCCTCCAGGAAATTGATTTCAAGTTGGTCAAAAGAATGGCTATTACCCCGTTTGACTTCAAGGATTCCAAGCATATTATCCTGGCTGATTAATGGAATCGCGAGGTGAGTTGGTTTAGCCGAGTTATTGTTTCCAATAACGGGTATATTAATTCCCTGATCAAAATTATTTAATTGTTGGTCAAAGGTTTTCCTTACCAATTCAGATACAGGAGCATCTGGCAGAATTGGTTTATCCTTATCACCTGGTAATGGAAAATAAGGTTCAGATAACCAGATGGTAGCTTCTGCACCCAGTAAGTTATTTATCGTTTCCTGAATAAATGAACATTGTTTGTCTACGGAAGGTTGATCTAATAGGCGTTCGCCTAATCGAAGATATTGTTTCCATTCAGGAATAGCTTGCAATTCGGGTGATGGGGACAAAGTCAATCCTTTAAATGCTTAACCAAAGTCAGGACATTTTTATCTTTAAAAGTATCAAAAATTACGACATCCATCCATTGCTTCATCATGTAAATACCAAGTCCATGGTCATCTCGATCTTCAAGATCTGCGTCTAAATTGGGTTTCTTCACATATTTTGGATTGAATGGTCGCCCAGAATCGGTTAATGTAATTGTAATTTCATCAAGATCAGGTATAACCGAAACAATAATTTCCCCAATATTTTCCTGTCCATAAGCATGCTCAATAATATTGGAACATGCTTCATCGACAGCGGTTTCTATTTTATATAGTTCAAACCCATCAAATCCAATTGATTTTGCGGCTTGGGTTACAAATTCACCAATCTTCACCAGACTGGAATAACTACCAGGAAAAGTCAATGTTTTCATGGTAAAAAAATTAAATTAAAAGTTTCCTACGGCAGCTACTTCACTGTCAAAAATCTTAAATAATGCTGTAAACCCAGCCAGATCCAATGCTGCTTTGATATTTTCAGGAACATTGGAGAGCACTAATTCACCGCGATTAAATCGTCTGCAATTCTTCTGAGTTGAAATCAATACACGAAGACCCGCACTGGAAATAAAACTAACATTTGTCATGTTGAATACGATATGATAGTGGTTATCATCCATCAATTTATTGAATTCCTCATGCAATTGGGGAGCGCTTGCGCTGTCAACGCGACCTTCAACCTTTACGACATCACAGCGTTTGTATTGTGTATTAGAAATTTCCATTTGTTAGCCTCCATCAGAAATTGGATTAAGCATTTATCATTTTTTGGGTACCTATGATTATAACATGTGGTAATTGCAAAAAAAAAGAAATCAGAATACAATGAGTCAATTATTATGGATTTCGTAAAGTTTAGGAACATAAAATGAAAAGAGATGATCCAAGAAAATTAATTGCTTCATATAAGCGAAAACAACAAATGCTTCCATTTATTATATGGGGATTGGCATTAATCCTTGTAATTGTTGGAATTGTTTTATTGATTGTGTGGCTGGTTGGCCCTGAAAAACCAAATTTCAGTTTTTTTGCATCTTCAACCCCAACTTCTACTGCGACATTTACACCAACCGAAGTTCCTCCTACAGCAACTTTTACAGTGACATCAACAGCGACTGAAACACCAACTGTTACAGTAACTCCTACTCGATCAGGACCAATTGAATATACGATTGTTGATGGCGATACTTGTTATGATATTTCTGCTACATTTGATGTAGATCTCCTGGTATTATTAGCAATCAATAATTTTGATGCAGGTACCTGCCCAATCCAACCTGGAGATAAGATAATTATCCCAGCACCTAATCAGGAATTACCTACTGCTACGCCATGGCCTACTAACTTACCCCGAGGAACAAAATTAACCTATGTTGTTCAATTTGGTGATTCATTGGACTTAATTGCAGATAAATTCCTGAGTACTGTTGAAGATATAATGGAATTGAATGAATTGGAAAACTCGAATCAAATCTTTGCGGGTCAGGTTTTAGAAGTTAGAGTAAACCTGGTTACACCAGTTCCGACATTACCAGCCACTGTAACACCTACACCTTAAGCAAAACCAGGACAATGAAGCCCTTCGGTTAACCGGAGGGCTTTTTTTAAATATTAGTTAAATAATTGTAAAAAAATATCAGGT
Source organism: Anaerolineaceae bacterium (assembly GCA_014860845.1). Next base: position 16,563 of record JACZIY010000721.1, on the reverse strand, counting down.
TAAGATGGGGAGATGAATTAATTTTATTTATTATGCAATACCCAGGCAGCCAGCTTTCGAATTTCAGAATTTTCGTTATTATTCATTATTTCGTGAATAGGCTCTATCAACTGGGTATTAAAATTATTTCCAGCTGCTATCAATAAATTTCGTTTATAGCCATCATATTTAACACGGGAAATTGGTGATTTTGAAAACTTATTTTTAAATTCGGATTTGTCTAATTTTAATTCTGTCAGGATATCAAATTTTTGGATGGACTCACTTGTTTGGAAGAAATTTGGTTGAGGTTCTTTTGAGAATTTGATATTCCATGGGCAAACCTGTTGGCAAATATCACATCCAAAAATCCAACCATCAATTTTATTTCGTAAATCTTCCGGTATGATATTCCGGTTTTCAATGGTTAAATAGGATATGCATTGATTGGCATCTATCATCCGGTTTGGAAGAATGCAATTCGTCGGGCAACTATCTATACATTGGGTGCAATTCCCACAAAAATCTTTTTCAAATATTGAATCCGGGTCAAATGGAAGATTGATAAGAATCTCAGCCAGAAAGAAATACGATCCAGAACCAGGAATAATCAGGCACGTGTTCTTTCCAATCCACCCCAAACCGGCTTTTTGAGCTGTTTCTTTTTCAAGTATTGCCCCTGTATCCGTGTAAATTCGATATTCTACCTCTACCGGTTTGACTTTAGAAATAATGAAATTGACAAGTTTTGCCAATAGATTGGGAATGACAATATGATAATCATCCCCAATGGCATAATTTGCGATTTTTGGAAATTTATTATCACGTTTTTCAAAACCAGGAGGAGTATAGGGCAATGCGACAACAATCATTGATTTACAACCAGGAAAAATCAGTTTAGGGTCTTTTCGTTTGGCAATAGCATCTGGTCGCTTCAAATATTCCATCTCACCTGCATAACCGTTATCAATCCATTCTAAATAAGTATCAATATGATCCGGTCGATTCGGGTTTGTAAAGCCTATATGAGAAAAACCGAGGCTTTTCGCTTCGGTTTTTACTTCATCTTTTAAGTATTTCAGGTCTCGTCGAAAAAAAAGATCCATTATGGAGTTGCGGTAACTGCCTCAGTTGGGGGGATTGTAGAAGTTGGGGCTGCTTGTGTGGCAGTAGGAGAGGCCGGGACACCTACAACAAAATTAACATAAAAAGTATTTCCAAAATTAGCTTCCTGATCATCAGACAGTATCCAATGAGAAACATATTCACCCGTTTGACTTGGTGCTGTGAACTCGATGGAAATATCAACTTCAGTGTTTGGCTTTACTTCCTGGGCTAACAAGAATGAGGTTGGAGCTCCAAAGCTATTACCTGCCCATAATCGAACTCTGTAATTTGCTGTCCAGGTAGTGGTTCCAGTATTCTTTAGTCTCCAAGTTTTTACAAATTTTGAGCCTGGGGGAATCACCTGACCATCAGGTATTGTCACGTCTGTAACAAAAGCCATTTTGTTTGGGTTCGGCGTTGAGCCTGCCTCAGATGTAATAACTGGTGTTGTATTGGTTGTCTCTGATTCTGTGGATTCTGTTGGCAGCTGAATTGTAGGCGTGATAGTAGGAGAAGGAAGTGCTGTATTCGTGGCTGTAGGTTGACTAAGAGCCGTACGGGTTAATTGCGCAGCAACGGTTTCTGCCGCCTGTGTAAAGATTACATTCGGATCCAGTGTCGGTTCCACTGGTGCAGTTGGTTTACATGCCCCCAGTACTGATGACATTAACAACATAACTAAGATCCAGAAACTGGTCCTTTTAATTTTTTGATTCATTGATACCTCCAATTTATTAAACGCTCCTTTTTTGATAAATTCATTACTTATTATTGATTTTCAATTGAATTGCTATATTCTGTCAAGGTTTTAAAAACTAATCAGGGAAGAAAATCATCAGTAAAAATTATATTATCCCAATCTTCAGGTTTTTGAATTGATGGTGTTTCGAAAGAAAAACCAATTTTTTCTCGAAACGAAAAGAAAGTGATTGCACCTGGATAAATGGTTAAATCCTTTTTATATGTTATACCATCAATTGTAAAGGATATTGTATATTCACCTGCAGGCAAGTCGCTAAGGGCAAGGTTTTCTTTATAGTACTCATCACGATTGATACTATTTGTCGCATATGTGAGCACCATCCAGGATTGGTTTGTATCTTTACTGCGCACATATACTTCTTTGAGATGAATGTAATAATTATCGTATGATTTTACCTGACCTACCAGAACACCCCATCCCTGGGGAGGAGAAAGCCATAATTCTGGATTTCTCGTCCTAAAATAACTGTTGGTTTCATAGCGTACTTCAAAATGCAAATGAGGCCCTGTTGTGAATCCAGTATTTCCAACAATCCCTAATTGAGTTCCTGTATCAACCCTTTGACCTTTTTCAACATCAATTCGGTCCATGTGACCGTAGACTGTCAATAAATTCTTATCTTTATACCCAAAGTCGTGCTCAATTGTTACAGCTATTCCATATGGATCTTCCTCATTGTACGAACCAGAATATAAACCATATCCAGCCCAAACCACTGTTCCGGGTGCAGCTGCAATAACGGGTGTTCCTCGTTTGGCAGCAATATCAATACCGGTGTGAATGATATCTGTTTCAGGAAAGAAATATCCATAACGATAATTTGCCAATGGCCAATTAATTTCATCGGCAGCAATTGGCCGTGAAAAATAAAAATGATCATTCGGTGAAATCGCCCATGGCGTAGGATATAGGGGAGGGCGCCAAAGCGAAACTGGCGGGTCGTCCGGCATGGGTAATACTAATGCAATTGCTGCTTCATTCACAGGACCTTCATCTTGAGTATTTGTGGCAGAATTTTCAGGAAAATCAATGTTATTGGCTTCGGGAAGAATATCTGAAGACGGATTGATATGTGAATCCACAATTGTTTGATTACTTGGTGAAATTTTTATAATATTTCTCCCCATGATTAAAACAACCGCCACTCCAATGAAAGTCACCAACCAGATTAATATTAACAAATTCTTTTTCATCAATTTATGGTTGAGGGGTCCAGGTTGGTCTACGTGTTGGGACAAAGGTTTCTGTTGGGGTGGAAGTGATGGTAGGAGATCGATAGTATCGAATCGTCGGGCTGACTGTTGGCGTCAAAGGATTGGTTGGAATCGGTGTTGGCGATTTAAATGCTTCAATTGGATATAATTCCTTCATTGCTGCATACCAATCCAAACCATCTGAATATACAAATTGATTGAAACGAGCAGAATCAAAATATTTTTGCCAGTTGCCAATGGCTGGAACTCGTTCCCAAGAATGACTTCCAACTAACTCGGTAAGATCAATCCAATATCCTTCAGGGATAGGTATTTTCATCCCGCCTGATTCATAAGTTCTTGGATCATTATTAAATCGACCAGAAAGATCGAATGGCATTTGTTTTAATGGCATACCCTGAGATCCATCCTGATACCTGGCTTTAATATATACCCGCCAATAAGTTTGTCCATTTCTTTCTTCTTTAATCGTTGTTGTCAACCCGGCGTGAATCGAAAGGGGGTTGAATTCAAATGCGCGCCCTGTATAGAGCCATTCTTCAGCTGTTCCGGGAGTTGCGGGATCCGTGATCGGAATAAAAGTCTTGTCTAATTGATTAAGAAAATCCCATCCAGTTGATGTGGCAACGGAAGAACGTAATTCATTAAATGATGCATAAACTGAGTTTGATAAGTATGGATATTCTGTGACAACATTTTCTAACAATACCAACTCGATTTTGTTAGTTGATGAAGGATCTGATTCAAGACCGTTTTTAATCACTAAGAGTTTTGAATTCTTTATTAAACCAGAAACTAAGAAGTCGTTTTTTTTATAGTTATCAATTACGCTAAAACCATGAACATTTCCCGGGATTTCAATAGAAGGAAAAATCATTTGTCCGGAATGATCTTTTGAAATCAAGAAATTTTGATTTGCTTCCAACTGAATGAAAGAAAACAAATTTGAGGTTAATAGAGCTAAATCACCGTTGCCAACCTCTGAGACTAATATATTTGAATTGGAAAAATCTGCCTGAATAATTACAGGATAACCATTATTTTCACTGGTCCAAAGCAGTTTTCCCCCATCTATTGACCAAAATGGATTAATATCTGCCTGTTCAGGACGGTCAGCCACTTTGATAAAACGATTCTCAACCGCATCCAATTTTGCTAACCAAATATCTTCGTTCCCGTCCTGTGTAGACACAAAAGCTATTTCTCTTCCATTTGGACTCCAGGAAGGAGAATGTTGAGGATCATCTCCATTGGTTAGTTGGATGGGAATGCTATCCAAATTTTGAAGATCTTGAATGAATATATCCAGATTCCCATTCAAATAAGATTCATATGCCAGGTATAGACCATCGGATGACCAGGTGGGAGAGCCATCATATTCAGGAGAATCAGTTACTCTGGTCTCAGATCCATCTGTCAAATCCAATATATAGATATCCCAGTATCCATTTTTTTTGGCACTATAAGCAATTTTCTTATTATCGTGACTCGTAGATGGGTGAATTTCTTCATATGGTTCATCGATTAAACGGGTAAACGGAATACCATCTGGGTGAAATGCATACAATTGTGATTTTTGATTGAAATAAATTGAAATAACGTATAACGGAATATCCGATTGAGATAAATCAACAATTGGCAGATCACCTGAGATTTCAGATTGGATTGACTCTGTCTGCAATTTTGTTGGTGTATGGATGGAAGTCTCTGTTAGAGAGGTCGAAGCAAAGATATTTGATTGACCATTCGGATTATTCAATAAGACATTATTTACGAAAAAAAATACCAAAACAAGATTCATAATAGACAATATGATCCAAATTAAATTGGTATTAATGGGGGTAGTTCTATGATTATTGTTCATTGTCAGTAAATTAAACAGAATCAGAAAAATTCTTTTCTGATTGTAGCATTTAAATTTTCAGTTCGTCAAATTTCATCATTAACGGTTTTGTAAGTAATATTCAATAATTTTCATTGGATTAACCTGATAAAAAAGCCCTGATACGCGCCACAAGCAATAATTATAAATTTCATTTGGAGAAGCGGTGTTGTCATAATGTGACATTTCCTCGAAGCTATAACCTGATGGACCTATTCTAAATTCAAGATGCAGGTGGGGATTCCCAGAAGAACCAGTATTACCCACCTTACCAATTTCTTCTCTACTAAGAACGAAAGATTCAATTTGCACTTCTGGCGGGGAGTATAAATGCGCATAAAGAATATAAAGCGAAAGGAATTCCGAAATTTTTGAATTTTCTTCAAATTGAAAGTCAGGACAACTTAAATTTGAGTGGAAAGGTAATTCAGACTCGGGTTGAAGAAAAAGAAGATGGTCCCTAAGAAAAACTGGCAATGAAGAAAATGGAGTTTCAACCATTACCATATTCCCATACGGAGGGCGATTATTAATTATTGAGCTAACCCTCCCAGATGTCATGGAAAGGACTGTTAAATTTTCGATTTTATCGAAAGATTCATATTGATAAAATGAAAAATCCGTACCATGATGACCCTCATCTTTTCCATTACCTGCGTAATTGAATGGATTTGAAACAATCTCTGTTAATTCATCTAGATCGAACCCCTCGAGAGGAGAGAAGAGTTCGGTTTGAAATAAGGTTGAGGTGTCATCTGGTAAGTCTGTTTTATTATTCCCCATTGTGGGAGTTATCGGACTTGGTATAAATGTTGGAGAAATTGCGATACCTGTTGGCAAAGGTTGGTCCTGAATAGGTTCAGTGTTGGAAGAAATTATCTCATCCAAGTTTTCATTCAGTTTCACGTCTTCCTTATTAGAATTACTTACACAGCTTGTTAACACTGACCCCCACAAAAATATAAAGAGGAGAACTGTTGCTCCTTTGTCTTTCATAAATCTGTTATTCATTTAGATTAAAACTTATCGACTTTGAATCTACCTTCCCAAATTCATTCGAATAAAATATTTCACCCAACAAGGTTAATTGATCTTGTTGAGTGGAGTTTCGTAAATGCATTGTAAATACAATATCAGTTTCTACATTTTCAATCAATGTCACTTCAGAAATAATTTCTGAATTTGTGTTTACTATATAAAAATTCAAATTGGGTGGTTCTACAAATTCTGAAATTTGTACAAACACCTTAAATCGCATTTTATCTTCCCAGGGTTCCACTTTAAAATCGATGAAATGAACTTCATTTGGAGGAAGTGGATTGGTAAAATTTTTCATTTCTGGTGAAAACATAATATTCCTTCAGGACAGATTATAATCTTTTTATAACATTCGAATCTAAAATTGAAGAGGTGCTCTGTTTTGAAAAACCTCTCAATAAATTATCTATCTTGTAATTCTGCGGCCTTCCATATAAAATCTTTTTTCATATGCTTCTCCCATGGAAAATGTTTTTCGGGGCAAAGCACCATCCAATATAACAGTCTTAAACAATTGATTTTTTTCCATTGCGGGAAGATAAAAGCTGCAATTACCTGGCTTTGTTCCCAGAGTACAGGTTACCTCAATTCCATGAACATAATCAATTTTTTCTGCTCCGCCAATCTGTAAAAATTGATCGAGAAAAGTCTGTAGTGTTCCAACAGGTAAATTCGTAGAAGGATGTTTTATTTCAACAACATAAAAAAAGGAGTCAAAGATAAAGCCAAATTTGTGAGAATTTCCGGATTGATGATCTACTGCTTCTATCATTTCGTGTTGATATTGACACTTCTTCAATTCAAATTCACTTTTCCAGAAAACTTGCATCTTTTCTTTAATATTTTCGTTGAGATTAAAAAGTACACGATGAATTGGTTCAAAATCCAAACCAGAATCATGAATATTTTCAATTTCGACCAAAGCATATCGGGATGGATGATCCATACCAACCCTTGGTTTGACGCTTTCCCAAATTGACTTTGCTGTTGCCAGTGAATGATTCCCATCTCCCATTGCAAAAAGAAGAACACCGAAATCATCTCCAACATTGTATTGTTTTTTGAAGCGATCAGGATTCGCTAGATTTGCTAAGGCATTTTCAACAAAGCTAAGATAATCTGCCTGGTTAATTGCATACCCAATCAAATGCCCACTATTTTTCATTAGTTCAAAATCATACAATTTTTCTAATTTTTGCCGTTTTTCTACTAAAGGTTCAATGACGGACTGATCAGGGTCATCTATCAATACTAGTATGTGGGGAAACTCTAATTTTGCTCCTTCACGAATGCGTATTCGTGGTGGAAGTCGGTCAATAATGGTTCCTTCCGTTGCTCGAATTAAAGTCTGTGACCCTTTCGAGAAATCGTATTTTTCTAAATCCAAAGCCAACATCAATCCAAATCTAGTTTTACCTCCAACATGCCTTTCCACTAAAATTAATCCTTCAAAGGACTGAAAAATTCCTTTTTCGAGATATTCATCCATGGTATTCTTTGTTAATTCGATCCTGTTGATTTCATCATCTGATTCTAGATAGACTTCAGGCAGGATCATTTTTAATGTAGAAGGCGATGATCCAACTATGATTTCAACATCTCTCCAATAGTCTGGTTGTGATGTGTATTGATCACAAGCAATGACTGCCCATTTTTGAAAATCTATCTTATCAACTGGCAATAAAATCTCTGGGATTTGAAACCCAAGTTTTTCGTTAATTTTCATCAGATTGCCCTTTCGAATTAACATAATTAATTTTAATTTCATTTTATCGGAAAAGGATAAATATCTGAATAAATTATCTTATTCTTGTGATCTCTGTCAGTATAAGCAAGGAGACTTATCCAAAAAAAAAACGTCCTTGCGGACGTTCTTCTTTTACATTCCAGCCATATAAGCGATTCCGACTACTCCTGGACCCGTATGGGTACCGATTGCAGGACTAACATCAGCAATAAATGCTTCAACAATATCACCTTCAGGAAATGTATGAATAACTTTTTCGAGCAAATTACGTGCCTCAGGTAAGGCATTTGCATGTTGGATTGCAATTCTAATTGGAGTTTTATCAGCGACTTTTGATTTCATAATTTCAATGACCTTATCAACAGCCTTCGTCATGGTGCGTACCTTTCCGGCAGCTTCAATTTTTCCATCCCGCACTTCAAGGATCGGTTTCAATTTTAGCATGGTGCCCAAAAATGCTTGCCCACCACCAATTCGACCTCCTCGATGTAAGAATTCAAGTGTGTTCACCGCGAATAAAACTCCAGTATTTTGTCTGGCTTTTTGTGCGATTTTAATACAATCTTTTATGGAAGCGCCATTAGCTGCTGCACGAGCGACTGCTAACGCTTGAAAACCTAAAGCCATTCCTGCGTTTTCAGAGTCAAAAATTTCAATATTATCGACTTCCAACATTGCTTTGGCCTGTTCAGCAGAATCAATGGTACCCGATAATTTTGATGAAATATGAATTGAGAAAATATCATAACCCTGGTTTAATAAATCTTTGTAAATTTCTTTGAATGCGCCCGGTGTAGCTTGTGATGTAGATGGCATAATATCGGCATTTTTTAATTTTTCATAAAATTGAACAGGTTGAATATCAACCCCGTCACGAAATTGGTCTTCGCCCCATATTACCTGTAGTGGTGCAATCTTAATTTTATATTCAGATTCTAATTCTTTTGGAATGTATGCAGTGCTGTCTGATACTATTGCTACTCGAGCCATTATTTTCTCCGATTTTTTTATTATTCTTTATTTGATATTGTGTGAATTAAGTCATTTTACCAATCAAGATAACACTCAATAATTAGAAAAGTTCCGTTTTGGGTTGCATATTCAATATTAAATTCTAAAAATTTTTAATAATATTGATTAAAAACAACCTGTGATAGAATTCCTTGACCAAAATTCGTGAACAAGCTAAAATCTTGCACGCTAATAAATGTATTAATTTAAATTAAAGAAATTTTATGTTTGAGAATTTAACTGGAAGATTAGACGGGATATTCAAAGAATTGCGCCGGAGGGGAAAACTCTCCGAGGGCGATGTTGACAATGTTATGCGGGAAGTGCGGTTGGCTTTGTTAGAGGCTGATGTTCATTTCAGTGTAGCAAAAAAGTTTGTTTCACAAGTTCGTGAACGAGCAGTGGGTGCTGAGGTATCCAAAGCACTAAACCCTGGTCAACAAGTCGTAAAAATTGTCAATGAAGAGTTAATTAAGACATTAGGGGAACCATCAAAGATAAACCTCACCGGCGAAAAACCTTATGTGATCATGATGGTTGGTTTACAAGGATCCGGTAAAACAACTGCTTCTGCAAAAATAGCCAAAAAGCTAAGGTCTCAGGGAGAGCGTGTCTTGATGGTAGCTGCTGATCCTTATCGTCCAGCAGCCATAAAGCAATTACAAACCTTGGGAGAACGTATCGATGTGCCAGTTTTCACCGAGGATGGTAAGAAACCACCTGAAGTTAGTTTTCACGCATATGATTACGCACGAAAAGGTGGTTTTACTGTTGTCATCATTGATACAGCTGGGCGATCACAACTAGATCAAGATTTAATGGATGAGCTGCGAGCAATCCAAGCGAGAGTCAAAACTGTCGAAATTTTATTGGTCGTGGACTCGATGATTGGTCAAGAAGCATTACATATCGCTGAAGGTTTCCGTGATACTGTTTCGATTACTGGCCTGGTGCTGACAAAAATTGATGGTGATGCCAGAGGTGGTGCAGCCATATCAATCCGAAGTGTAACCGGTGTTCCAATCAAGTTTCTGAGTACCGGTGAAGGTATAGATGCCATGGAAGCATTTGATCCAGGCCGTCTCGCGTCCAGAATTCTGGGTATGGGAGATGTGATTGGGCTAATTGAAAAAGCGGAAATGGCTTTTGATCAGAAAGAAGCTCAAAAGCAAGCTGAGAAAATGATCAGTGGTGAGTTTTCATTGGACGATTTTCTTCAACAACTCAAACAGATCAAGAAAATGGGTTCAATATCTCAAATTTTGGAGATGATGCCCGGTAACATGGGTCAAATGGCAAGATCAGTAAATCCAAATGATGCTGAAAAACAATTAAAACAAACGGAAGCAATCATTAATTCAATGACATCGCAAGAAAGAAGATTTCCGGATATACTTAACGCGTCACGAAGGCGAAGAATTGCTACTGGTTCTGGTACACAAGTTCAGGATGTAAATCGCTTAATTAAGCAATATCGTGATATAAAGAAATTAATGAAAACTTTTCAAAAATCCGGAGGACGTGGATTACCTCGTTTATTCGGTTAGTCTGATCAGCAATGTGATTCTAAAGACGTCCCCTTCAACGTTTCCTCTCAGAATCAAATTGAGATTAGATTATCAAAAATAAAAAATTATAAAAACAGGAGAAAAAATCGATGGTAAGGATTCGATTACGAAGACAAGGACTAAAAGGTCAACCAACATACCGAATTATTGCAGCAGATAAAGAAAGTCCAAGAGACGGAAGATTCTTAGAAATTTTGGGTTTCTATAATCCAAGAACAGAACCTTCGACAATCAACATTCAGGAAGACCGTGTTTTTGATTGGATGAGCAAAGGTGCTCAACCCAGTGACTCTGTCGGTCAGATCTTCAGAACAGTTGGCCTTATGGAGAGATTTGACCGATTTAAGAAAGGCGAATCGCTGGATGTATTAAAAGAGGAAGCTGAAAAGATCTACGCAAAACATAACTCTAACCAGAAAACAAATCCGGCTTAAGTAAAAGTACTTATTAAGCGTAGTCAAAAAAACTTGCTTTAAGAAAGGAAAAAGCCGTGAAAGAATTAATTGAATTTATTGCTCGTTCATTAGTTGACGATCCTTCCCAGGTTGAAGTAAATTGTGACCGAGGTGGTAATAAAACTCGTGTAGAGTTAAGAGTTGCCAAAGAAGATATGGGCAGAGTCATTGGAAAAGGTGGGCGTGTAGCCAATTCGATGCGTGTTTTGCTTCGTGTAGCAGCGGCTCGTGAAGGAAAACAGGCATCATTGGATGTGGTGGAACCTCGATGAAAAAGACTCATCGGGTGATGTCTGAACCTGATAAGAATGGCACAGGCTCGCTCAACACAGGCGAGCCTGTCTATTTGGCTATTGGTAGACTTGGAAAACCGCATGGTCTTGATGGTGGAATTGCCTTTTATATTTTAACAGATTTCCCTGAACGATTAATAAAAGGTAGAAAAGTTTTTATTGGTGATGAACACCTTCCCGCTCATATCAAATCGATCAAAGAGCATTCTAAAAGTTTAATTTTTGAATTTGATGAGTTTACCCAAATTGAGCAAGTCGAAAATTTCAAAAGTGATTTTGTTTTTGTAGATGCCAGTGAACTACCCGATCTTCCTGAAGGGGAGTACTATCACCACCAATTGATTGGATTATCTGTGATGGATACGAATGAATTAAAAATTGGGGAAATTACAGATATTCTAGAAACAGGTGCAAATGACGTGTATGTGATTATTGGTGAAGATAAAAAAGAAATTTTATACCCTGCATTGCTCAGTTTGATCGAAAAAATTGATATAGAGAATAAAATCATGGTTGTGAAACCATTGGAATACTATAACCAGGATTAAGCATGGATCCAAGAAATTATTGGGTTGGATTTAGCTTAATAAAAGGAATAGGTGCAGTCAGGATGAAGGCTTTGGAAGATTACTTTGGTAATCTTGAAATTGCCTGGAATGCACCGGTTTCATCATTAAGGGAAAGCGGGCTTTCAGAAAAGATTTGTGAGCGTGTTTTACAAATCAGAAAAGAAATCGATCTAAATCAATATATCCAAAGAATTCAATCTGCAGGTATAAAAATATTGATAAAAGATGATTTTGGATATCCCAGATACCTAAAAGAAATCGATCAACCTCCTCCGGTTCTGTACATTAAAGGAGATTTAACCCTTGAAGATGAATGGGCAGTTGCCATTGTAGGTACCCGAAAAGTTACCCATTATGGGAAACAAATCACTGAAGAATTCTCACGGGTATTGGCAGATCATAAAATAACTGTTGTGAGCGGACTTGCGAGAGGTGTTGATGGTATCGCCCATAAATCCGCATTAGAATCTGGTGGAAGAACCATTGCTGTTCTGGGGAGTGGAGTAGATCGAATTTATCCCGCGGAACACAGAAAATTAGCTGACGAAATCTCCAATGCAGGGGCTGTAATCAGTGACTATCCACCTGGTACTGCTCCTGAAGCGAATAATTTTCCACCCAGAAATAGAATTATTTCCGGGTTGTCCAGAGCAACGATCGTGATTGAGGCAGGTCAAACCAGTGGGGCATTGATTACCGCTGAATTTGCTGTTAATCAGGGAAGAAATGTATATGCTGTTCCTGGTAGTATCTACAATGTTCAAAGCAAAGGTACAAATAAATTGATCCAACAAGGTGCTAAACCATTGTTGGATATTCGAGAAGTTTTGCATGATATGCAAGTTGAACTCATTCAGGAAAGAAAATCATTTAGAAAAGAATATCCGATTGACTTATTTGAGGAAAAAATACTGAGCGTTTTATCTACCGAACCTCTACATGTCGATGAAATAACCAATCTATCAGAATTGCCTATTTCACAAGTAAGTTCTTATTTGGCAATGATGGAATTGAAGGGGCTAACCAAACAAGTTGGTGGAATGAAATACGTAGTGATTAAAGAAGAGAAAGGGGAATATTTATAATGGATAATTTTCAACATTTTTATGCGGTAATCATGGCTGGTGGTGGTGGAACGCGTCTTTGGCCTTTATCAAGGAAAAAAACACCCAAACAAATGGTAAAGATATTTGGTGAAGAGACCCTTTTTCAAATTTCTGTTAATCGTCTGGTTGGATTATTTCCACCCGAGAGAATTTTTGTTGTAACTGTCGCAGACCAAGCTGATTTATTGTCTTCACAAACCCCGCATATCCCAAAAGATAATTTCCTGATCGAACCTTTTCCAAAAGGGACTGCATCCGTTGTTGGATATGCAGCTACCTATATCAAACAGATCGATCCTGAAGCAATTTTAGTCATACTAACAGCGGATCATTTTATTCAAAATATTTCAGAATTCCACAACCTATTGAGATCAGGATATCAAGCTGCCCAAGAAAAATATTTAATTACCCTTGGGATTCAACCTACGTTTGCAGCTACTGGTTATGGTTACATCCACAAAGGTGAACCTGTTAAGAGTTTTGAAGATAGATGGTCATTTAAAGTTAATAGGTTTATCGAGAAACCAGATGCAGCCAAAGCCAAACTCATGTTTTCATCAGGTGGCTATGATTGGAATTCAGGTATGTTCATCTGGCACGTAGATGCGATTTTGGAAGAATTTAATCGACAAATGCCAGAATTCAGCCTGATTCTTAAAGATATTACAAAAGCCTTGGTTGAGGACAAGATTAATGAAATGTTACCTCATTATTGGGGAAAAATTACCCCTCAAACCATCGATTATGGCATTATGGAACACGCACCACATGTAATTGTGATCCCTGGTTCTGAACTTGGGTGGTATGATGTTGGTAGCTGGGAATCATTATTTGATGTCATGCCATTGGACAAAGATGGAAATGTGAATATGGCTGTACGCCATATTGGTTTTGACACTTCAAACACTTTGGTTTATTCTCGTTCTGATCAACATATGATTGTGACATTAGGGATTGAAAACCTGGTAATTGTTGAGAGTGATAACACAATTTTGATTTGTGACAGAGCAAAATCACAAGAAATAAAAAATGTTGTAAAATTTCTGACCGATAACGGTCTTGATGAATATTTGTAGGAGGAAATGTTTTGGAAGCTTATTGTGTTAAATGCAGAACAAAACGTGAAATTAAAAATCCGGAAGCTTCATTCAATAAAATTGGAGCTCCTGTTACGAAAGGAGTTTGTTCTGTTTGTGGTACGACTTTATATAGAACTGGAAAAACAGAGGAGCATTCACATATAACACCTCCTCCATCTGTTAAAAAAGAACCAAAACTGAGTGGAAAACTCGTAATTGTTGAATCTCCTGCAAAAGCAAAGACTGTACAGAGATATTTAGGAAAAGATTACATAGTAAAAGCCTCTGTGGGCCATGTACGAGATTTATTGCGGTCAGAATTATCTGTAGATGTTGAAAATCATTTTTCACCGAAATACCGTGTTCCGAATGAAAAAAGACCGGTAGTAAAGGAGTTGAAACAGTTAGCCAAAACTGCAGAGCAGATTTATCTCGCAACTGATCCAGATCGAGAGGGTGAAGCAATTGCCTGGCATTTAATGGAAGCTGCAGAAATTGATGAAAACAGAACCAATCGCGTGGTTTTTCATGAAATAACAAAACCAGCAATTGAAGAAGCTTTTGATCATCCAAGAGCAATCAACATGGATCTGGTTAATGCCCAACAAGCCCGGAGAATTCTGGACAGGCTGGTGGGTTATAATCTCAGTCCTTTATTGTGGCAAAAAGTTCGAAGCCGTTTATCAGCTGGCCGTGTTCAATCCGTTGCGTTACGTTTGATCGTTGAGCGGGAAAGAGAAATCGAAGATTTTATTCAGGAAGAGTATTGGACTATTGAAGCCGAACTCAAGCCCGATCATTCAAAAAAGACATACATTGCCAAATTATTCCGAATAAATGGGGAAGAGCCCACATTAAACAACAAAGAAAAAACACATAGCTTCTTAGACGATTTGGAACAGGCTAATTATTGGATCACGAAAGTTAAAAAAGGTGAAAGAAAGCGGAAAGCACCAGCTCCATTTATCACCAGTTCTTTACAACAAGAAGCATCCCGAAGATTGGGTTTCACAGCAAGACGGACGATGGCTTTGGCACAACAACTTTATGAAGGGTTAGATGTGGGTGAAGGCGGATCGACTGGTTTGATTACCTATATGCGAACTGACTCGACAAACATTTCTGATATTGCTCAAAAAGAAGCCCGAAGTTATATAATGTCCAAATTCGGCAAAACATATCTTCCTGCAACCCTTCCGCAGCATAAAACCAGAGCGGTCAAAGCACAAGAAGCACATGAAGCTATTAGACCCACTTCCGTTATTCGGTCTCCGGAAGATGTAAAGAAATTTATCAAAGGTGACCAATACAAACTTTATCAACTTATTTGGAAGCGATTCGTTGCTTCTCAAATGGAAGCAGCCATCTATGATACTGTTTCAGTGGAAATTCAAGCAGACGGAAAAGATAATCAATATGAATTTCGAGCATCGGGATCCACATTGCGGTTTTCAGGCTTTCTGGTCGTTTATGAAGAAGCAAAAGATGAGGACAAACAAAATGGAAATGACACAGGCGTATTGTTACCTTCAAATTTAGCGGATGGACAAAAACAGGAATTGGTGCGATTAATTCCTGAACAACACTTTACAACTCCGCCTCCGCGTTTTACCGAAGCTTCATTGGTTCAATTATTAGAAGAATATGGAATAGGAAGACCATCAACTTATGCTCCTATTCTTTCGACCATTCAAGAAAGAGGGTACGTAGAACGAGAGAAGAAACGTCTGATCCCGACTGAAACAGGCATGATCGTAAACGATTTGCTGGTTGGGCACTTTAATGAAGTCGTGGACCCTGGTTTTACTGCTTCAATGGAAACTTCTTTGGATCAGGTCGCGTCTGGTGAAAAAGTTTGGAACACTGTTATTACTGATTTCTATAAAGACTTTTCTGTTCATTTGAGCCGGGCAAAAGAAGAGATGCCAGAGACGAAAACCGAATTAGAAAAGATAGGTCGAGATTGTCCAAAATGTGGACATGAATTAGTTATTCGGTTTGGTCGATTTGGAAAATTTATTAGTTGTAGTAATTTCCCAACCTGTCGATATACAGAGCCGATATTGGAAAAAATTGGTGTAAAGTGTCCAGAATGTGCTACTGGTGAAGTAGTTATACGCAGAACCAGAAAAGGACGCATATTTTTTGGATGTTCTAATTATCCTGCTTGTCAATTTACATCCTGGAAACAACCTGTGGCGGAACCATGTCCGAATTGCAATGGAACCCTGGTTGTTGTCAATAAACGAGACCTTCAGTGTTTAAAATGTGAAGAAACATTTTTACAATCGGACATTATTCATGGAGAAAAAGAGGAATTGGCATAAAATCTGCAACTAGAGAGATATGATTGGAATTGTTGCATATTTAGACGTTTTGTTCTAAAATCAAATTGTAATAATCCAAATAATATGACAAATCACCAGGAGCAGAAAAATGGATAAGATCCAAGAATACTTAAAGAGACCATTGATTACAGCCGCAATCGGATTTCTCATTGGTTTGATTATCGGATTGCCAATTTTAGGTTGGGGATTAATGCCGGTAAGATGGACTGATGCAGATCCTTCTTATCTGAGAGCTGACCTGCAGGATGATTATTTCTGCATGGTTGTTCATTCATTTATGAAAACCGGTGATTCTCTTCAAGCAAAAGGGCGTTTGGAAGGATTAGGTTCTGTAAGTGAAGATAAATTAGCTGGTTTGATGCCTGGCGATTGTGGATTAACGATAACAGACATCGATCAATTCC
>JACZIY010000720.1 GCA_014860845.1 Anaerolineaceae bacterium | reverse complement strand
AATGTCTGAGGTTCAGATGGGCCAATAGCTGCCAGCGCTACACCGGAAGCCCAAACAGGATTCTCGGTAGCATAATCAGCTAAAAGTGTCTCTGTAGTGTATTGTGTACCATAGTATCCACTGATCCGAACCCAACGAGCCTGAATCTCAGGCGAGGTTAACCATTTCACAAACAACCAGGAAGCCATTTGTTCATCTTCTGTGCTCGGAACGACACCTAACATCTGTTGGAAAGCGTCGACAGCCAAAGTTCCATCTGGGCCAGCAGCTGGTAACCAACCCCATACATCTGTCGTGTTTCCAGCATCTTCAAAAGCTGCGGCATAATAAGGGGCACCAGCGGTCGAACTCATGGTGATAATAGCTTTACGCATCGCTTGTTCCGGATTTGGATAACTCTCTGTTTGCCATACACATCCATCCGCTTTCAAATCAAGGATGTACATGGAAGCATCAATCGCAGCCTGGGATGTGAAATCGTAAGCATCCCCAGCCTCATTCAGTTCATTTCCACCGAAAGCATACAAGAAATGCAGCCAGTTGGTAGCACTTGGGTAATAAACCAAACCACCTGTTCCCGCAAAATCGCCACCCATAGCGGTATTTTCTGCAGCAGCGGCACAAACTACTTCTTTTAACTCAGCGGAAGTCGCAGGTGGATTTGCAAAACCTAATTCTTCACCCCAGGTGAAATTGTAAACCAGCACATTGGCTGATTGTGTCATTGGGTAAGCAACCCAGGCACCATCCGGTGTGGATCCGGCAGCTTTCAAGTGGGGATAAAGGTCCTCTAATTGTGCTGTCATTAATCCATAATCAGCATCATCGATATAGGGATTCAGATCAAGAATGGAATCAACGGAATACCAATCTGCAAGAGCATTGGTATAAGCCATAACCACATCCGGTAAATCACCGGATTGAATACCAGCATTGAATTTATCTTCCACATCACCATAATTTCCCTGGTTCAGTGCTTCAACAGTGATACCATATTCATTGGTGGCGTTAAATTCATCCACCAGAGTCTGTAACCCTTCACCCGGAGCATCTGAATAGACATGCCAGAATTGCACAACTGTACCTGCCAATGGTTGTTCTACTACAGGTTCAGCGGTTGGTTCTTCCATAGGCTCTTCAACGGGTTCTTCTACTGGTTCTTCAACAGGTGCAACTGGTTCTTCAACAGGTTCTTCAGGAGCTACTGGTTCTTCGGTAGCAGCAGGAGCACAGGCTGATAAAACCAACACGAACACCATAAGCATGGATAATATAATACTAATTTTTTTCATTTTTTCATCTCCTCATAACTAAACATTTTTAACATTTTGAGCGGTCAAAATTCGTCCAGTTTCACCTCCTTATGATGTGAACATTATTATCCTTTCAAACCTGATCGAGCTATGCTCTCAGTGAATTGCTTTTGCGTGAAGAAATAAATGATCAGGATCGGAATGATAGTGATAAAAGCACCAGCCATCGTCAGGTGGATTTCCTGACCGGCTTCATTGACAAAATTCATCAAACCTACCGAAATAGGTCTCCAATCTGGCGTATTGGTGACCAGCATCGGCCAGGCAAGAGAGTTCCACGTTCCAATAAAGGATAAAACCAGAATGACCATTAAAGGTGCTTTCGATAATGGAAGTACCACTTGCATTAGGAACCGAAAATGTCCTGCACCATCCATCTGGGCAGCATCGAATAATTCATCCGGCACCTGAGCAAAAAATTGCTTCAAGAGAAATATGGAAAATATACTGCCCATAAATGGAATTGTTAATGCTGGCCAGTTATTTATCCATGGGATTGGACCGATTCGCCCCAACCAGGTAACAGTCAGGAAATTCGGGATGATGAAAACCATGGCAGGGATCATAATTGTGCTGAGAAGTATGCTGAAAATTAAATCTCGCCCGGGGAATTTCATTCTGGCAAATGCATAAGCCGCCAAAATGCTGAAGGTGATCTCACCAACCAGTGTGATAGCAGTGATGATGATGGTGTTGATGAAATATTCTGAGAAAAGGGCTCTATCCCAGGCTTCAACATAATTTTCAAAATGTATTGTAGAGGGGAAAAATGAAGTTCCTAATGCTTCCCCTAAACTCTTTAGTGAGGTAGAAACCATCCAGATGAATGGCAAAAGGGAGAGAAATGCTCCTGTACCCAGGATAATATATGTGAGAATTTTCCTTTGTGTGGATATCGAAAATCGACTGAATTTAGGTTTTTTATTAACCATAAAACACTCTCGATCCCTGAACTTTGTTGTTGATAAAGGTCAATCCTAGAATGATAGCAAACAATACAAAAGCCATCGCAGAAGCATAACCATAACGCAATTTTTCAAAGAATTCAATAAATATCGTCACACTGAAAGTATCCGTTGACCCCAGAGCTAAGCTATCACGGAAAATCCAGATGGTATTAAAAGCCTTGAAAGTTCCAATAATCGCAATGAGAGAAAGGAAATATGTGGTTGGCGATAATAATGGGAAGGTAATATGTCGGAAGATCTGCCATTTATTGGCTCCATCCACTTCTGCTGCATCCACCAGTTCGGTAGGAATATTTCCTAAACCAGCCATATAAATAACGGTATCGTATCCTACATATGTCCAGACAGAATGAATGATAATCACTAGCAATGCCAAACTTGGACCGGCAGCCCATTCTGGAATGCTTAGGTTAAGACCATTTCCTAGAAGTGTAAAAATTCCCTTTGGTTCAAATAACCACATTTGCGGTTCAATACCCAGTGCCTGAATGAACATATTTATGGGTGCTGAATGTCGATTAGAAAACATTGCCTTGAAAACAGCTGCACTGGCGATGGCTGGTGTCACATAAGGGATAAAAAATATGATACGGAATATATTTGATCCGACTAATTTTTGAAAAAGTAAAATAGAAAGGAATAAAGAAATAGCCAATTGGAAAGGCACGGTACCGACCGCAAAGAAAACAGTAACTTTCAAACCCTCCCATAAATCCTTATCACCTGCAGCCACAATGGTTGGGATTTCTCCGATCAATAACCACCCCCCGACCAGTAATACCATGGTGGCTAACACATGTAACCAAAAACTGAGATTACTTAACTGTTTCTCAGCCCGTTTCCATACATACCAACCAAGACCCAAAAGTATGACCCCACTCGTGATGGTTATGAATTGAGGCCAGATACCTGGATCGGTATCATTCAGCACTGCTGCTTCATATACCGTGGCAATCTGTTGTTGCGTATAGTACAGCAAGCCAAACCCGATACCCAGAGCGAGGAAAATTAATCCAAAATAAGCCTGATAGGTAAAGTTTCTTGGATTACGCCAGACATATAAAACCAGGCCTGATATTATAATCCCGGCTAACAGCATCCAGATGAATATGCGCCAGGCAGGTAAAACACTTTCTGCCCGAAAAGCTTCCCCCAAAAGACGCATAAACACTTCCTGAGTCCGTTCCAATCCTCGTAATTTATCCGCAATACCCAATACTTCTGGAAGTGCGTTATAAATCCAATTGAGCAATGAAAATGCTATTGAGGCGTTCAAAAGTCCGGGAAGTATGCACAACCAGGGGCGTTCTTTGTGTTCTCTGGCCATTTTCAATATTTTTTTTATCAAGAAATATATGGCAACCAATGCGCCAATTCCCAGGAAGAACACAAAAAAATAAGCTAGATTGCCGACCGCATCCGTATAATTTTCCAGACCAATTATTTTTCCGCGCTTAATACGCCATTTATGTAAACTGACGTAAAGCGCAAATCCAACCGGGAAGATACCAAAAATAAATATCAAAATTGTTGCTGGAGCAATGAAAGTATAAGCAGTCAAATATTCCCGAAGTTGCCTGCCTTTTCGTCCTGTAAATATTTTTTTGAATATGTTTTTATTTTCCATTTGATGTGTTCAGACTAATTTCTGGCCATGGATAGATTTTAAGTTTATCTCCATAGAATATTTTCTGATAGAAAATCATCCCTTAAT
>JACZIY010000719.1 GCA_014860845.1 Anaerolineaceae bacterium | reverse complement strand
CGGTTACACAAAAGCGATGAATCAGGGTTTACGAATTGCCCAAGGAAAGTATCTGGTTCAATTAAACCCAGATGTTTTTATAAATCCTGGAACATTTCAATCCTTAATTTCATGGATGGATGAACATGATGATGTTGGGATATGTATTCCTAAAGTGTTGAATCAAGATGGCACATTTCAAAAACAATGTAGACGTGGATTTGCCAGACCTCTTGAGGTTTTTTCTTATTTTTTAAAGTTAGATCGAATTTTTCCAAATCACAAGGTAATTGGAAATTATGTCAAAACTTACCTACCTGAGAACGAAATTGTCCAGGTGGATGCAGTTTCCGGCTCCTGTATGATGGTCAGGAAACAAGTAATCTCAGATATTGGTTATTTGGATGTACGCTATTTTGCCTATCAAGAAGATACCGATTTTTGTTTTCGAGCTAATGATGCGGGTTGGAAAGTTTTTTATCTTCCATTTGCATCAGTGATACATCAAGGTGGAAGAGGTGGATCAAGGTCCGACCCTTACAAAGCGATACTTGAGTGGCACAGATCATATTATTTATATTATCGAAAGAATTTAGCGAAGGACTATTTTTTTCTTGTAAATTGGATAATGTATTTTTTCATTGGAATCAAGTTATTATTTTCACTGATCGGTGCATGGTTTTCTAAAGAAAAAGTAGTTGGCACTAAAAAACCATAATTATTTATTTCATAGATAAAAAAACCAGTTGCTATACTAAAGCTTAGCAACTGGTTTTAATTAAATGATTTATCTTTACTTCCCCAACCGTGCCCTCTCTTCTTCCACGATCGACTGATCCAGTTTTTTGAAAAGTGGTTCAGGTTTGTTGAATGTCATTCCAGGTTTCATCTCGCTTGGTTTCCATTCACCATTGCCAGTTTCAGGGTGGTAACGTAAGACTGTGTGTTCTCCAAGGGAATCACTGTGGTTCTCAACCGATTGGGTTCCAAAAAGGTTATCTGTATACCCAAGGAATTTATTGAGTTTCTCGCTGGTAAAAGGAATAAATGGGGCAAAGAGGGTCTTTAATGAATCAATCGCTTTCATGGCTGTAAAAATGGCTCTGGCGGCTGCTTGTCTGTCAGTTTTGATCGCTGTCCAGGGGGCTGTCTGATCCAGATACTTGTTTACTTCTGAAGCTAATCGGACTACTTCCTGAAGTGCTGAACGTAGATGTACAGCTTCAATTTCTTTACCGACAGTCTCAAAACCAGATTCAATTGTTGCCAAAAGAGATAAATCAAGATCGGATAAAAGTCCTGGATCAGGTACAACACCTTCCCAATGTTTATAGGCGAATGAGAGCACTCGATTTGCCAGATTACCCCAGGTGGCGACTAATTCGTCATTGTTACGATGATAAAACTCATCCCAATCCCAATCTGAGTCGCGGGTTTCTGGCATTGATGAGGTTAAGTAGTATCGAAGGGGATCAGGATCATAGCGAGAAAGGAAATCGCGACCATATACCGCCCAATTGCGACTGCCTGAAATTTTCTGTCCTTCCAGATTCATGAATTCATTGGCTGGGACATCAAAAGGCAATACCAGCGTACTGGGATTTTCGGAACCCATCATTTCATCAAATGTGGTTGATAAACCCAGTAATTCTGCTGGCCAGATGATGGCATGAAATGGGATGTTATCCTTTCCAATGAAATAGTAGGATTTGGATTCATTATTGGTCCACCATTCTTTCCAGGCGTCAGAATCTTTTGTTATTAATCCATATTCAATTGCCGCAGAGAGATATCCAATGACAGCTTCAAACCAGACATAAAGGCACTTGCCGGTTTGACCTTCCAATGGAACTGGTATTCCCCAATCTAAATCACGTGTGATCGGGCGACCACGTAAACCATCTGATTGTATTTGCCCTAATGATTGCCTCAGGACATTTTGTCTCCAATAGCTTTCACGTTCCTTTAAGAAAGTGGCAATTTGAGGTTCTAATTTACTTAAATCCAGGAAAAAGTGAGTCGTTTCTCGTAATTCCGGGTTGGATCCATCAATTTTGGATTTGGGATCGATTAATTTTCCTGCTTCCAATAAATTTCCACATTTATCACATTGATCACTACGGGCATTTTCATAACCACAAATATAACAGGTACCTTCTACGTAGCGATCTGGCAGAAATCTATTTTGAAAAGTTGAATACCATTGTTCCTGACTTTCCTGATACAAAAAACCGTTTTTATTAAGCGCTAAAAAGATCTTTTGGGAAACATTGAAGTGATTTTCGGTATGAGTACTGGTAAATACGTCATATGTCAGTCCAAGGCTTTGAAAAAGCTCCAAAAAGCCCTCATGAAAGCGATGGTACACCTCAATAGGGGTGATATTTTCAGCATCTGCTCTAACTGTTATGGGGGTCCCATGAGAATCGGAGCCTGAAACCATCAATACTTTTTTACCCTTCAGTCGCTGGAAACGAGCGAAAATATCAGCTGGTAAATAAGACCCGGTTAAATTTCCTACATGAATTTCTGCATTTGCATAAGGCCAGGCAACAGCGACAAGGATGGGTGCAGACATAAATACCTCCGGAAAATAAATGAAATTTTATCATGTTTCCGGGTAGCCTGAGAAATCATCAAATAGAACTAAAAGGTAGGAAATTACAATTTAATTATGCACTCATGATCATTAAGAGGTTATTTCTCATGTATAATCAATTATAGAAAGGTTTTCTTTCATGAATCCGATCATTGATCCTAATATTGCATATGTCCTCCTTGTTGTAGGATTTGTTTTATCAGTTCTGGCATTGCTTACCCCCGGTACAGGAATCGTGGAAATCATTGGATTATTTTGCATGATTTTGGCTGGTTATGGAATTATTTCAAACCCAAGTAATTATTGGGCA
>JACZIY010000718.1 GCA_014860845.1 Anaerolineaceae bacterium | reverse complement strand
TGCAAAAGCAGGCGCGATTCGCCCCAAAATCGTTGGGGAAGCTATGCAACAAATCACCAGTGAACCGGATGTGGCCAACGCTATGTTTGTGATCCTTGAAATGCAGCGATTGTTGGAAAACAAAGGGAAGTTGACCCTGGTTCCTCCTGGTAGTGACCTTCTAAACCAATTGATCGTTGCAGGCTCTACCAAATAATTTTTATCTAATCAAAACCTGAAATCAGCGGGAGTTGGTCTACTCCCGCTGAGGCTTTAATCCTTAGGTACCAGATATAAAACTTAAGAATTTTTCAACCGAAGCATCGGATGCACGATGCAAAGCAGGTGGAATCGTGAGATGAGCCAATTCTTTGTATTTTTGTTCTCTTGATTGGATCAATTGCGGATAACAACGGGCAAAGGTTTGAGAACGTGATTCTTTTGGAATTGGTTGGAAGTAACCATTCCAGATGATGGCAATCGGATTTTCAAGATAATATTGCAACATGCGATCAAAATCCTGCGGGATTACATCGAGAAAAATAATCGAGGTTAATTTGCTTAACTTATCCAGAATTTGATCTTGCATGTAGATGATACTGCCAGTCGAATCAATAACGATGTTTTCATATTCTCCGGCTTTGATCAGATAATCAATGATCTCGTTTAATACTTCTTTTTCAGCGTCTAAATACTGTTGAGCGCGAACCATATGGATTTCTTCATCCGGATAACCTACCCACTGATGCAAATCAAATTCCTCGGGTTCAGTAATTCCTAATTTCCTGGCCAGTTGAATTGTAATCAAATCATCACACCCAAAGCGCTTGAAACCTTGGGATTCAAGTTTTTTCGACCAGTATGATTTTCCTGTGCCAGACATCCCAATCAGGGTAAGAATCACAATTGATACCTCAAATTTGATTTTGGTTATTATAGCATTTCGAAGGTTTTAATTCAGTAGAGAAAAAAAGTTCTCAGAGGATGCAAACTCTCTGAGAACAGCATGAAAATAAATCGCTAAACCTGATTTTTAGAGTTTTATTCCAGCTTCCCTTAATAGATTCTGAATGGCTTCAACATCAGGCAATAATATCCACATACCGTCCCATGACCATGAAGGATAGGCATGATCTTCCCCAATGGCAATCGAATTGATTTTTTCTGGTTGGTTCAAAACCATGGCCACAAACGGCATTAATTGGACAGCCTGTTCGATGGTCATGTTCGTTTCAACATTTTCCTGGATTTCATCCTTCATTGTGGATAATTTTGTGATGGATTGAAAGCTAACCATTTTTTTAGCCAATGCATACAGCACTTCCTGTTCACGGCGATTACGATCGATGTCATTAGAAGAAGTACGCGCACGTACATACCAGAGTGCAGTTGGTCCATCCATATGCATCGTACCCTGTTGAACGTAGCAATCGCCATTCGCGTCTTGTAGTGTAAGATCACACCGGTCAGAAAAATCGGATGCTACATTAACCTCAATTCCACCACGATTATCGATAAATTGTATAAAGCCATTGAAATTGGTCATCACATAATAATCCGGGCGAATTCCGAAGTTCGCTGCAAACATTTCTGCGGTTGCATCAAACCCGCCTGCTTGAAAAACCTGATTGATTTTCATCTCCCACAGACTGGGTACCTGTACCCATAAATCGCGAGGGAATGAAACTACATTGATTTGCATCAAATCCGGATCAAGAACGACCATCATGATTGCATCTGTGCGGAAACCACCATCATTGGGTCGCAGATCAGAACCCAGTAAGAGGACCTTGATCTGGTTACTGAAATTGGGCGTCACTTCCACAGGAATATATTCTTCGTCTGTGCTGGCTGCTACAGCTTTTTTGTCACTAGAAAAATGTTGTGCTACAGCAATCAGAGTGGTGATCATCGTCAGGCAGGCAAAAAATATAAATAAGGCACCCAGAATTGTCGTAAGGTTAAATTTAAACCTGAATTTTGGCACACGACCAGTAAACTTAGGGATAGGGATTTTAAATGGGCTTTTTTTCTTTGGCGCGACTGGTCTTGCCATCGACTGACCAGACCAATTGTTTCCATTGGCTGGATGAACAACTCTTCTTCGAAATTGAGTATTTCTTTGGTTATTATTGAAATTATTCAATTATCCACTCTCGCGTTTCGGTCCCAAACCGATTACTGGCTTATTATAAGTCCATAACGGTTCAAAACATAGGAATTTCCATATTAAGTTGCCAGATTCATGCCAGGACAGAAAAAAAGACAGGTGATTATGAAACCAGATCTGGCTTCATAATCACCTGTCAATTACAAGAATTTTGAATTATATGAAGATAATCTGAGTATCTTCAGTCATGTCAATAAATTCAGCAGCGGTAACAATGTCTTCCACACCTGGAATAAAATCGTCCTTGGTCAGATCCATCATATCAACAGACATTTTGCATCCATACATATGAGCGCCAGCATCGACCAGCATTTGCATGAATTCACCAACAGGGGGAACATCCAGATCAGCAATTTTGTCACGCATTAATTTAGATGCAAAAGCAGTCATTCCTGGTAAGACACCCATGATGTTCGGAATACCCAGGTTGCCGGTTTTAACACCCATCATGCTCATTTTCATACTGGTATTGGCAACGGGGGCTAATTCCAGCTTATCAACGCGATGTTTATTGATCAAATCCATACCCCAGAAGGTGAAGAATAATGTGACGTCAATACCATTACCCAGCGCTGCCCACCCCATGATCAATGCTGGGTATGCCATATCCAATGTTCCTTTGGAGCAAATAAATGCTATTTTTCTTTGTTTTTCTTCCACTGTTACCATCTCCTATAATTTACTAAAGTTCAATCGAAATTAGACACAACCTTCTGGTTTTCCGAGACCAGCAATTTTTGCCACTTTTTTGGCAGGTCCTTTTGGAAACAAGCTGAACAACTCTTTGGTGTTCACACCGGATCCACTGGTGATGCCACGTAATGTTGGTGCAGCACCGGTTGTTCCAGCACTCTGGCGGCTGAAATCAATCACCTTCCAATGTGCTTCTGTTAATTCAGCAATGCCTTCTTCTTTTGCCAGTTCTGCTGCAATTTCTTTTGTCCAATCAGTTGGGTTTACCAAGAAACCCTCTTCATTCACTTCCACTGTTACACCTGCTAATACTTTTGTTGCCATAATAAATACTCCTTAAGATTATATTTTTAATTATTTATGCAATAT
>JACZIY010000717.1 GCA_014860845.1 Anaerolineaceae bacterium | reverse complement strand
CCTTTCTCAGGCTTCGTGTATAATCTATTGTATGAGTGATATGGAATTCGAAACAACCCCTGATCAATCTGTGACACCACCTGTCGTCGCAAAAGAATCCACGAATAAGGGAAAATTGATTGGCATCATTATTGCCATCGTTCTTCTACTGGCATTAATCATATTTTCACTCGTCAGTTTATTCAGAGCAGACCTGGAAACAACATCCAAGGTCAGAGACATTTTCATCATCATTATGGCTCTTGAATCATTACTATTGGGTGTGGCATTAATCATTTTAATTATTCAGATCGCTGTTTTGATAAATGTCTTAAAAAATGAGATCAAACCAATTCTGGATACGACGAATGAAACAATTAACCATTTACGTGGAACGACAACTTTCTTAAGTAATAATCTTGTTGAACCTGTAATCAAGATGAATGAATATTCCGCTGGTTTCAAAAGATTCTTTGATATACTGAAGCCTTCAGGAAAGTCAAGAAAATCAAAATAATTAGTTACGCATATAAGGAAAGGAGAAAACAAATGTCAAGTAGAGATGAATTTGGAGCATTCTTAATCGGATTTTTAGTGGGAGGCCTTACTGGTGCAGTTGCATCATTACTCCTCGCCCCTCAATCTGGTGAAGAAACACGCACCGTAATCAAAGAACGGGCTATTGAATTAAGAGATAAAGCCAGCGAAACTGCAGAAGATGTATATTCCAAAGCAGAAGTAGCTGCTAATGATGCAGTGAAACGAGCAGAAGAACTACTTAAAGAAGCAAAAACCAAAGCTGTTGAAGCCAAGGAAAAAGGAGTACATCTGGTCGAAGAACAGAAAACCAAACTGAGTAAGAAAATCACCGCAGAAACCTCAACCGACACTCCCGCAGAAGTTGAACTTTAGACTCCTTTGGGACTTAGAGACGGTTATCCTGTAAACGGATAACCGTTTTTCTTATCCCAATCTTGCCAGGACTGCAGCGACTGACCCTAATAAATCCCCAGCAATAACAGATGCAGGATGACCAATTCGTTCAGCTGCCTCAATACCAGCCTGGGCGTGAATCCATACCCCAGCTGTGGCAGCTTCAAATGGTTTTTTCCCCTGGGCAAGCAGCCCGGTAATTAATCCTGCTAATACATCACCAGAACCTGCACGCGCCAAAGCCGGATTCGCCACTGGAATAATTGTCAACCGGCCATCCGGAGCAGCGACAATGGTCAAAGCTCCTTTTAGAACAACCACGTGTCCCCATTTTTGTGAATATTCTAAAGCCACCATCATGCGATTCGCCTGGATATCCTTTAAATCAAGGTCGGTCATGACAGCCATTTCACCAGGATGTGGTGTAAGAATAGAATTTTCTGGTAGGATTTTCTGCCAATTGCTAATTTTTGAGAGTAATTTCAATCCATCCGCATCCACCACGATGGGTGGTAATAGGCTGGTCATTTCAGCATCTTCTTCAGCCTCCATCATAACAAATCCAATCCCACTTTTTTTCTTTTGGCTGGATGATTTCCCTTTTAATAATCTCTCCAAAAATTCTTTGGTTGTATCTTCTAATCCCCATCCAGGACCTAATAAAAGTGCTGTTACCTTATCCAGGTTCTTTTGCACAAGCGCAGCACTTTCAGCCTGGATAACGCCCATATCATGTGGAAGTAATAACCAGGTTGCCTCTGAAAAATTACCAGCCAAGGCTGAATAAATCGGGCCAGGAACAGCCATTTTCACCAATCCAGTCCCAATCCTATAAGCTGCCATGCCAGATAAATAGGCTGCACCAGTATAATTGATAGACCCTGCAATGATCATGGCAGTACCAAAAGTACCTTTATGCGATTGCAACGGGCGAGCTGGTAATAATTTTCGAACACATTCAGCCGTAGCAACTTCTCTTTTTACTTTTCTTTCTGCATCCAGATTATCCGGAAGATCCAGATCCACAATCTCCAGTTGACCAAGGTATTGGTAAGCAGGGAAGGATAGCATGCCTATTTTCACGGCTTGCATACAAACTGTGAGATCAGCAAACAGGCATTCATCCGCTGTTTCCCCAGTATCACAATTAATGCCAGAGGGGCAATCGACGGCAACAATTTTAAAATTACCATTGGATTCTTTGACTTGATGCATAATGGATTGATAAGGTTCGCGAATTGGAAGTTGAAATCCCGTTCCCAATAGTCCATCGATAACAACCTGGCTTTCCATCAGCCATTTTTTGAGGGTGTCATTTGATTTTTTTGTATTGGTATCAATAATTTTCCCACCAGCATCCTCAACTCTTTTTATTAAGGGGTCATCTCTATCCTTTGATAAATATGCTCTAACTTCCCAGCCCTGTTTTGCTAAATACGAAAGAGCAACCAAAGCGTCACCGCCATTATTTCCATTGCCAACCAGTGCAGTAACGACTGGATTTTGGATTGAGCCATAATAATTCTGGATAAAATCAGCAACCCCTTTGCCAGCCCGTTCCATCATCTCTGTGTAAGAAACCCCTTTTTGATTTGCTTCTTCCTCAATTGATCGCATTTCAGCTACCGTTACCAGTTTCATAAGCCCTCCATATATATTATACGCAACTGAATTCTAAATACCTAAATCATTTGCATACGGTATAATTTTGAGATGCGAAAAATTCTTTATATAGCAGTGTTTTTCTCAGGGATGGTAACGCTCGCAGCAGAAATGGCTACCGGGCGATTGCTTGGAAATTATTTTGGAACCAGTAATCTCATTTGGGCTTCGATCATAGGCCTGATCTTAATTTATCTGACGATCGGTTATTTTGTGGGTGGGAAATGGGCAGATCGCTCACCCAAATATGAAACCTTCTTTTCCATTTTAGCCTGGGGAGCTTTCTCTATCTGTCTGGTTCCATTTGCAGCCAGACCAGTACTCCAAATTGCTGCCGATTCATTTGACCAGTTATGGATTGGCAATCTCATAGGATCATTTGTCGTTGTCATGGTCCTCTTTATCATTCCCATCACCTTGTTAGGGACGGCATCTCCATTTGCTATTCGATTAGCAATCCAGGATTCAAGACAAGCTGGTACCGTTTCAGGAAAAATATATGCAGTCTCTACCCTGGGATCTTTTGTCGGTACTTTTATCCCGGATATCATATTAATTCCATTGATTGGAACCTATCGAACTTTTCTGGTGATCGGCTCAATTCTTCTTGTATTTGCATTGATTTCATTGATTTTTGTTGTTAACTGGAAAAAAGCGCTTTCACTCATCTGGATGCCCATCATCGTAATCATGCTGGTGTTATTTGGTGCTCCTGGAACTGACAAGAATACAGAAGGGTTGATTTTTGAAACCGAATCTTCCTACAATTACATTCAAGTATTGGAAGTAAATGGATTTCATCTATTAAGATTAAATGAAGGACAGGGTGTTCATTCCATTTACCATCCCGAACAACTTAATTATTTTGGACCTTGGGAACAGGTTCTGGCTGCTCCCTTTTTCAACAATCCCCCTATTGAATTTGATGATGTGGATTCAATCGCGATTGTTGGACTGGCTGCCGGAACGACGGCCAGACAGGCAGCTGAAGTTTATCCTGGAATCCTGATTGATGGATTTGAAATTGATCCGAAAATAGTTGAAGTTGGAAATGAATTCTTTGGAATGAATATTCCTAATTTATCGGTATACGTTCAGGATGGGCGTTGGGGATTAAGTACCAGTAAAAACACATACGACATAATCAGTGTGGACGCCTATCGCCCCCCGTATATTCCCTGGCACTTCACAACAAAAGAGTTTTTCACCGAAGTATATGAGCATCTGGAAACAAATGGGGTTATGGTTATTAATATTGGAAGAGGACTGAATGATCGCCGATTAATTGATGCTCTTGGTTCAACGATTCTGGATGTTTTTCCGACCATCCATGTCATGGACTTGCCAGATTCCTTCAACTCAATATTATTTGCCTCCAAAATACCTACCGAATCATCCAACCTTGAAATAAATTTTCAGCAATTGGACGTCCAAAAAACGCACCCTTTATTATTAGAAACACTCAAAATCACAGCTGATAACCTGCAAGATCCTCCAACTAAATCGATCGTGTTTACAGATGACAAAGCTCCTATTGAGTGGCTAACCAATGCAATGATTATTGAATTTTTCCTGCAAGGAGAGGTGGAGACATTACAATGAAATTGATTACAAAGCTCTTGTCCCTGTTTATCACAATTACTTTCCCATTCGTTCTGATCATGTTTTCCATTCGAGTTCTTTTTACCCCATTGTTTTTAGTTGTCGAATATAACACGCCAGGTTTTCCATCCGACCCCTATGGATTTTCGAAAGAAGAGCGCCTTAAATGGGGATCCCAGTCCATCCAATACCTTTTTAATAACGAAGATCCTGAATTTCTTGAGAATCTTCGATTTGAGGATGGCACTTCCATTTACAACGAGCGTGAAGTAAGCCACATGGTGGATGTAAAAATTCTTCTTCAGCAATCATTGCGCCTTTTCTATGTCTTCCTGATCCTGTACATTGTGATCATTATCTGGGCAAAAATAAAAAATGAGCTCCATTGGATCTGGGGTGATGCCAGTAATGGTGGTAGGTTAACTCTGGGTCTAATTGGCGCAATATTAATAGCAGTTGTGATTAGTTTTGATGCTTTATTTACGGCTTTTCATAAGGTATTTTTTGTAGGTGACACGTGGTTGTTTTATTTTTCTGATACATTAATACGATTATTCCCCATGCGTTTATGGCAGGATGCCTTCATTTTTATGGGTATAATTACGGTTGCAGTAGCACTTTTTTTCGCCATTTATGGCCATAAAATGAAATATAAAAAAATTTAATTTTTAAAAAAACCAAAGTGGTTTAATTTCCAAAATGATGAGAGGTAGAAAATGTATAAACTTGTATTAATTCGCCATGGTGAAAGTGAATGGAACAAATTAAACCTTTTTACAGGGTGGACCGATGTTGACCTGACTGAAAAGGGAACCGTGGAAGCGATAAACGGTGGCAAGTTATTAAAGGCAGAAGGATTTGCCTTTGATATTGCTTATACTTCTGTGTTGAAACGTGCCATCCGAACTTTATGGATCGTAATGGATGAAATGGATCTGATGTGGATCCCGGTTATTCGAGATTGGCGATTAAATGAACGCCATTATGGAGCTTTGCAAGGTCTAAATAAAGCAGAAACAGCAGCAAAATATGGGGAAGATCAGGTAAAAATTTGGCGCAGGAGTTATGATACACAACCTCCAGCCCTTGAGGATAGCGATTCCCGTTTCCCAGGGCATGATCCTCGCTATGCGAATCTAACAGTCGATGAATTACCTCTCACGGAATGTCTGAAAGACACCGTTGCGCGCTTTTTGCCATTATGGAATGATGAAATTGCACCTCTGGTAAAAGAAGGCAAAAAGGTTGTGATTGTTGCTCATGGAAATAGTTTACGGGCGCTGGTAAAACACCTCGATAATGTATCAGAAGAAGAAATTATTTCCTTGAATATTCCCACTGGAGTTCCCCTGGTGTATGAGTTAGATGAAAATCTGAAACCAATTAAACATTACTATTTGGGAGATCCAGAAGCCATCAAAAAAGCAATGGATGCAGTAGCAAATCAAGGTAAAGCCAAATAAGTATCCGAAAAATGTTTAACTAAAGTTGCTTATCTTGTTGTCTGTTTTCAAGATAAGCACTTTTTATAAAGGAAAAAAGATGAGTAAAAATACAATTCAAGCAACAGATTTATATCGCATGCTATTAATTCAGGATGCTTGCATCTCACCTGATGGAAAATTTGTGGTCAGTTCAGTTCAACGCATCAGGGAGAAAGATCAGAAAAAATTTTCCAATTTATATTTACACGAAATCGAAACAGGAAAAGAAACGGTATTTACAACAGGCGACCAGAATGACTCCAGTCCCAAATGGTCACCAGACGGAAAAACTATCGCGTTCTTGTCTAATCGGGACAATGAAAAACAACCACAAATTTATCTGATAACCATTAATGGTGGTGAGGCTCAAAAATTAACAAACCTGGAAGGTGAATTTCTGAGCTTTTCGTGGTCACCAGATGGTAAAAATTTCATTAGCGAGTTTCGCAAAAAGAATCCGGATACCCTCGAGAGAGAAAAAGATGAAGCAAAAAACAAACTGGGAATCGTCTCTAGAAAGATAACCCGTGTATTCTATCGATTAGATGGATATGGATGGTACCCTGAAGATCGTCGACATTTATGGAAAATAAATGCAAAAAACGGTAAAGCTAAACAGTTAACCAATCATCCAGTTTATGATGATTATTCACCATTCTGGTCTCCTGATAGCAAGGAATTAGGATATTTTACAAACCAGATGCCAGACCCCGATTTGCAGCCAGACCGCATCGACTTATTTGTTATGAATCTCGTATCTGGAGATACTCGCAAATTCGAAACCCCAATTGGTCCCAAGGATAATGGCACCTTCTCACCGGATGGGAAATGGATCAGTTACATTGCCCAGATTGGCGAAGGGGAAGGATGGAGAAATCATAATATCTGGATTGTCCCTTCTGACGGAAGTCAACCAGCCAAAAATCTGACAGAAAAATACGATCTTCATGTAAATGGAAGTACTCTCAACGATAATGGGCCAGCACCAATGGTTTCCCCTTTCTGGTCCACGGATGGAAGATGGATTTTTTTCCAAATAGCAAAACATGGAAAAACCGTGTTAATGAAAATAAACATCGAAACAGAAGAATTATTACCCATCATCGAAGTCCTTGGCGTCGTTGGGAAGCCCATGTTTGATAAATCTCAAACGAACCTGATGTTTCTGCTTGGTCAACCAAATGCACTTCCCCAAATTTTCATTCGTTCCATGGATCACCCAGCAGATTTAAAGCAATTAAGTAAATTCAATGAAAATTGGTTCAATAAATTGGATTTGGGTCTGTTCGAAGAAGTCTGGTTCAAAGGCAGTGATAATAATGACCTGCAAGGCTGGATTCTAAAACCTCCAGGATTTGACCCATCAAAAAAATATCCTTCCATTATGGAAATCCATGGTGGCCCGATCACCCAATATGGAAATTTTTTCATGCACGAGTTCTACTTCCTGGCAGCCAAAGGGTATGTTGTTTACTTTTCAAACCCCAGAGGTGGAACAGGCTATGGAGAGGAACACACAAAATCTATTCATGGTGGCAAATGGGGAACCAAAGATTACCAAGATTTGATGTGTTGGGCTGATTATGTTGAAAAATTACCTTATATTGACCCTGATAAAATGGGAGTGACCGGAGGAAGCTATGGTGGTTACATGACTCTCTGGATTATTGGTCATACGCAGCGCTTCAAAGCTGGAGTTGCGCAAAGAGTAGTCAGTAATTTAATCAGCATGTGGGGATCCAGTGATTTCAATTGGGCTTTCCAGGAAATATTTGGAAATCAACCACCTTATGAGAATATTGAAACCCTCTGGGAAAATTCACCCCTGAAACATATGGGAGCAGCAAAAACA
>JACZIY010000716.1 GCA_014860845.1 Anaerolineaceae bacterium | reverse complement strand
ATATTGCATATGTCAGAACGACTGGCAATAACCGTAACCAGACATCATAATCAAGTTTCACCCTGTAACGGGCAAATGGCATCAGCAGGAAAAAAACACACGCGATCAAGATCCACAAGGCAAGGGTTGAGGTTATTTTTGTTATTAGGGTAGCATGTCTGGTCATCAGGGCTTTTCCCCAAGCGGTTCGCAGAATTAGCAGCGCAATACCGGGAAACAAGATTAAGAAGATCAGGATCGTTCGCTGATAGGAGATATTAAGGAAAGCACCACTCTTTTCCCCAGGAATGAGTATCAACCAGATAGCGTTAATCAAGCTGACCAACCAAACCAGCCAGGGGAAAAGTTTATCCAAAATCCGTTGATCATCCATGATTAATAAAAGTCTCTGTCCAGGGCAAAACCAGCCTTTATTATACCCGGATGGAGCAACAAACCCAATTCGTAGGGGTAGTGGCTTGTCCCTACCCCGTTCGCAACATACGGGCAACCACAAGGGCTTGCCCCTACCCTGGCATTTCCCCATCTGCGTCACAGGTTAAAACCTGTGGTTGGCAATCTCAAACCGATTGAAATCGGTTGGCAACCCTCATCCATTCATAATACTCAAGAGGTGTGTGGATTCTCAACCCATCCACGGGCAGGTCCGGGGCCTTCACCCTCCAGCCATTTCATTCAGTTTTTCGCTGTCGACTGTCAACTTTTTCCCCTTCATCATAGACTTTCTTGACCAGGCTACCAATTATGAGCTTTGAGCAATCCAGCTAGCACACCTCAATATCCGTATACGATGTCGGATCTTGCAATGGTTCTAAATGTGTGAAGATATTACTATTCGGCAAGTGTTCTTTTAATTCACTCTCGATCTGGTTAAGTAAGGCATGTCCGTGTTCAACCGTCCATTCATTTGGCACCAACACGTGCATATTGATAAACTTGATGGATCCCGATTGGCGGGTGCGCACGGCGTGAAATTCGACCCCTTGACATTTGTACTTATCCAGCACGTCGTCAATGAGATCCAGATCTTCCTGCAGCAAAGCTGTGTCCATTAATCCATAGGCGGAGTCACGCACGATGTTGTACCCGGTCCAGAGGATATTAACAGCTGCCAGTATAGCAACGATCGAGTCAAGGGGCTGCCAGCCTGTGATGGCAACTGCCCCTACCCCTATCAGCACACCACCGGAGGTCCATACATCCGTCATCAGGTGGTGGGAATTGGCGGTTAATGCGATGGCATTGTATTTTTTGCCTGCACGCCTCATAACAATGGAAACACCCAGATTAACCATGGCAGCGAGGAATAAGATCAGCAGACCGATTCCTAATTGTTCCAATGGTTGGGGATCTATCAGACGCTTCACTGCGGTGTAGATAATACTAGCAGCAGCAATCAGAATCAGAGAACCTTCAAATCCACTGGAAAAGTACTCGGCTTTGCTGTGCCCATAGGTGTGATTATCATCAGCCGGACGGGCAGCCACACTGAGCATGCTCAGTACCATAATTGCTCCTGCCAGATTAACCAGCGATTCCAGCGCATCCGATAGCAGACCGACGGAGCCGGTCAGTAAATACGCACCGGCTTTAAGGCCCATTGTGACCAATGCAGCTGCTATTGACAGCCAGGCATATTTCTTAAGCGACACGCGATGGTTTAGTGTTGGTTCCATATGAAAAATCCATTATCTTTTATATGCAATCCATATATTTTACTATTGTTTGCCAAATTTAAAACCAGGAAAAATGAAAGGTGTTTTGCGACGATATTCTTCATATGGTTGACCAAACTCTTGAACCAATTTGCGTTCTTCCAACAAGGCTCCCATAAGGGTGTAGATTGAGATACCGATGTTCAAGGCTAATACATTCCAACTCATTACCGGTACCAACCATATAAACAAGAATGTACAAAAATAAAGCGGGTGGCGAACCCAGCGGTACAACCCATGCGAAACCATTGAAATAGGTCGTTTAGATTGTTCAGCATCCATTGCCTGGAGAATACCGGTAAATCGCAACGCACCAGTTAACATCACACTATGAGCCAGCGCTAATACTGCCAGGATTTGAATCATTGTAGTCAGAAATACCCAGGGTGATGGTATACGATAGAGGATCTGATCCGGAAGGAGCTCCACCAGCAATAAAACTAGGACGAACAGGATAGCAGCCTGTAATGAGAAAAATAAGCGATAAAAACGGTTGTAGTGTTTCTCACCCAACCAGGTTTTGACCCAATCTTTGGTGCGATGGGCAGCCAAAACCGAATGGATAACGCCATACAGCAGCAACCCCAGTAAAATCCACCAGAAACCGGTTTGCATCAGGTTACTTGCGCTCATCCGGGACGGGCCCACCCTGCTCAGCAATCAATTCCTGTAAACGTAGATGGTCTTTGTAAAAACCCCAGTAACGTGGCGGAATCAGTGCAGCAATCTGGCACATAATTTCATCCACTGCTTTTTGCAAGGCTTCTTCGCGGTTTTCGCGGGGAATTTCATTGATAATAATGGGTTTTCCGAAACGTGCTACCATGTGAGGTTTTCGGAATGTGAGCAGGCGTTTGAAGCTATCCTCTGTGCCAGTTAAACCCACCGGAACAATCGGGGCACCTGTGCGCAAAGCCAGCAAAATCGTGCCTGCCTTGCCTTCCTGTAGTTCATTAACTTTACTGCGGGTGCCTTCTGGGGAGATTCCCATGGCTACACCAGATTTGATCAGTTTTTGAGCCTCGCGGAATGCGCCAAAATCAGCACGATCACGGTCTATATAAATACCACCGGCAATTTTCGTAAACCAACTGATAACAGGATAATTGACATATTTTTCAGCTACCAGGGCTGAGATGTCTTTGCGAACCGGATTCACAAACAGCAGCGGGATATCCATACGGCTCATGTGATTGGTGGCAACGATCACTCCGCCTTCTTTAGGAATATTTTCAATTCCTTCAAACCGAGTCACAGTGATGTGATCGAACAGGTAATACATGATCCGCTGCAGGGTATCTCTTTCCAAAAGCATCCTCCCGGTAAACTGTCTGTTACTATTTTATCGCGTTTTACTGTCTTTACAATCTAAGAGATAAGATTGCAGGTGAAGAAGGTCAAACCACGATATTCGTCGATTGTTGAAATCCGGTTAACGGTTGAGAATTTCACGCAATCGTTTGATCTGGCATAGGATGTTTTCCGGATCATAATTGTATTCCAGTGTCACCGACCAGGGTTGGCAAAATGATAGGATCTGTTCAAAGAGTATGTAATCCTCTTCATCAAGAGCCAGATGCGCATCGACCAGGCGATCATCCCGCCAACCGGGGCGATTGAGGTGGATCTGGCGGACCTTTTCGAGGGGCAGTTGTGCGATGTAGTCCACAACAGATATGCCAAAAGTGTGAGCCGTTACACGGGCATGCGCAAGGTCAAATAAAAGATAAGTGTCTGTTTCGGATAGGACTTTCTGTATAAAATCAGGATCACTCACATATTCATATGCCTGCGTCGGGTTGTAATCCAGGTTCTCGATCAGAATCGGCACCGACAGAATGGCTTTCAGCTGCTTCAGGCGTGATATACAGCGCTCCAGCACCAGTTCGCGCGGTTGCAACGGGGAGATGGCATGCATGGCTTCGTCGCAGAAATCAACTTCCTCTACAGAAAAACCCAGGTGCAGGCTATACCAGGGCGATCTTGCCAATGCCAGGCGCTGCCGGGTGGTGTTGGCAGAATCTTTATGTGCTAATCCATCTTTGTGGGTCAGAGACCATTGATACAATGCGTTGTGCAACAGCATGGGCATATCAGGATACTTCTGCCGGGCATCCTCAACAAATGGTCCATGCACTTCCAGATAATTCAGCTCCAGTTGCTGAGCATCCAGTAGTTGGCGTACCACCGGGCAATCCGTCATACCCAGCTGTGTCATGCGGAGATTAATCCTTTGGCAAATAATAGCTCGGCATTCAAGACTGAACCACCTGCGGCACCTCGCACGGTATTGTGAACCACACTGACCATGCGTAAATCTAATAGATTGCAGGGACGAATACGCCCAACACTGATCGACATACCATTGCCAGAGTCGCGATCACGACGTGGCTGTGGTCGATCCGGTTCCTGTCTCACCAGGATTGGACGCTCCGGAGCGGTTGGCATCTGGCGCACTTCTGCTGGTCCACGGAAATTTTCCAGCACATACACGGCATCCTCCACGCTGGGTTTGTTGCGGAACTTGACTGAGAGTGCCATGGTATGTCCATCCAGAACCGGTACCCGGTTGGCATGGGCACTGACCTGAATTTGAGCATTTTCACGCCTGCCATTTTTCATCTTCCCCAACAACAGGTTGGTCTCCATCTGGATTTTTTCCTCTTC
>JACZIY010000715.1 GCA_014860845.1 Anaerolineaceae bacterium | reverse complement strand
CAAAATACTCTGAGTCATCAACTGGTTTGTATCCAGCCGCGACCACGGTATCGTAAATATTGACAATTTCCTGCCATTCGCCTTGCTGCCTAGCCAGGGAAGCTTTCTGGTAGTAATAACACCAGCCGTGATCTGGTTCTTTCCCGAAAATGTTTTTCGGCGGTACAGGTGCCGGGCCTTTGGTAACAATCCGGCTGAGATCTGAGAAGTTTGCAACTATATTAACGTATTGTTTCTCGTTGGAAGAGTAAATCGGCATATCTCCGTCAAAGGCATGCAGACATGCTCCAGCAAAAGGTTGTCCAATTAATATTAAGTTAGCGTAATTTCGGAGCATGTAGATATCTCTGACTCTTCCTTCACGTATATCATTTTCTACAACGTATCCAACGTTTTCGAGGTTAAGAATCTGCGCCTGTACAGCTAGAGACGATAGTGGTTCAGGAAAGTAGATTAAGTTAATTGGCCCCCAGATTTCATAATCTTCATGGAATGAGAAATCAGACGGCAAGTAACCCATGACAAGCGTATTTTCCTGAATTGCAGGGGCTCTCCAGCTTAATTGCCACCAGAAATTTCGTTGGGTTTCCCAATAACCATTCCAGGTCTGGCCATTTAACGTTTGAACCATGACCGAAAAGCCTATCAAAGTCACTATACCAATTTTCCGATAGTTAGGTTTCATCACCAGTAAAATACCCAGCAGGATGATAATCGTGCCAGCAGAAGGATGCAAGGCATAAGCTTTATAGGAATCATTAAGGTTTAGGAAGCGATTTGAAAGCACAACGGGTAAAACAGCACCCAGTACGATGATACTGCCGATCAAAACCCAAATCCACGGTTTTTCACTTTCCTCTTGATCATTCATAGGTTGTTTAATAAGGTAAAGATAAATAAGGCAAAGAACTACACCACCCGCTCCAACTGAAAAGGCAATCAGTATTTGGCTGAATCCAGAAATCGAGAGAAGTTTATAAGGTTGGACGAACCAGGCAAATACAGATGCGGAGAGAAAATCCTTTACAGTCTGAAAGATCAGCCTTAATGCCATGGTTACAAAATCGCTACGGTAGGAGCTCACCAGGCCATATAGATCGGTTGCATTGCGAGAACTTTCAAAAATATAGACGCGCCAGATCAAGAAAATTCCAATTCCAGCTGCCAGGGGCAGATAAAACCAAATCAATTTCTTAGCAATTTGAAGAACCTTTTCTGGATGGATCTGCCATTGTACAATGAAAAGTAGTGTTAATCGCATTACTTCTAGCCCGATCATGTATTCATAAATCCAGACATAGAACATCAACAAAAACGCAGAAAGGAGGATCAAGAAATATCGCCGCAAACGGACTTCAGATCGTAATGCCAAAAGGCTTAGCACAATCGAAAAAAGTGCGCCGGCGAAACCGATCAGGTGGTTGATCTTGGTTGCTGCGTTAGGTTGTGCAAGGAAACCGGGAAAGACCACGAATAACATGGCAGCAAGAATAGGGAGTTCTCTTTGTTTTGGCCAGACCAGTTTCAGAATCCAATAAAATGCAAATGCGCCGCTAATCCGGAAAATTAATGCAAAAATATGCCACCCGGCAACATTCTCACCTATGATTCGAAAGAAGAACGAATAAATGTTTCCCATAAAAGGGCGATCCAGGCTGAAAAGAGAAATCAAGCTTTCCGCACCACGTGAAACGCCTGACCAAATTGTGTACCAATCATCATAGTAATAACCCAGGTTTGGGATCATGATTCCGTAGGTCAATATCGCCGTCAGGCTGATCATGATGATGGCTAGCA
>JACZIY010000093.1 GCA_014860845.1 Anaerolineaceae bacterium | reverse complement strand
TAATTCTTCAGCACTTTTGATGCCAAAAGGCATAGGATGAGCCTGACCTTTTCGATCTATGATTAATATAGGTGTTGAAGGAGGATTTAGAAATTGTGCACCATAAAGATTGGCAATTTCACGGGTTACTTCTTCCGATGCTACAGCGTAAATCCAATTAAAACCATTGTTTTCTACATAGGTTTTTAAATCCGAAGCTTTCTCATTGGTGTCGATATCAAGACCAATCGAGATCAAGTTTTCATTCATGCCGAGTAATTCATGTAAGAGTTTGACCTGCTCTTGTTGTTTCTTACAATTTGAGCACCACATCGCCAGATTTTCTACCAAGACAACTTTCCCTTTAAAATCATTAATGGTGAATGCTTCTCCAGTACTTACATTTGTAAATGTGGTTCTAAACCAGGCAGTTTCTTCCATCATCTCGTCTGTAGACTCATCCATCATCTCGTCCGTAGACTCTTCCATCATATCGTCTGTGGAATCCTCCATCATATCGTCTGTGGACTCTTCCATCATATCGTCTTCAATTTTCTCCGTCATCACCTCTGTTGGGTTTTCCATCATTTCTTCTGGTGTAATCACAGCTGGAGCACAAGCAGCTAGAAGCAGAGTTGTTGAAAGCAAGGTTATTAAAAATTTCTTTATCATTTGAACCTCCAAAACATTAATTTTCTCAATCATACAAATAAAATATTAAGAAACCAGTGAACAAGTATTACAAAACTATGAAGATAACTTAATATTTTCGCAATATTTTTGATGTAAAATCATTTTAAATGAGAAGCATATGGCCAGGATAGCGATTGTAGAAGATGAACCCAGTATTAGTGAGGTAGTTAGTCTGTATCTGCGTAGGGCAGGATATGAGGTTGTTTGCTTTTCTGATGGATTACTCGCGTTAAATTCATTAATTGATGCATTACCGGATCTTATTATCCTGGATGTGATGTTGCCAGGGATGGATGGATTCACGCTTACCAGAAAATTGCGTGATCAGTCTGATGTACCCATTATTTTATTAACTTCTCGTAGAGAAGAGAGCGATAGAATCGCCGGGCTTGAATTGGGTGCTGATGATTATGTTGTAAAGCCATTCAGTCCTCAGGAGCTGGTAAGTCGAGTACGTGCTGTCCTTCGTAGAGTAAGAGCTGCTTCCGAAATAACGAAGGAAGGTATATTGAATTTTAATGGACTGACAATTAATCCACAAACACGTGATGTTTCGATTAATGAGGAACCGATCATCCTGACTGCAAAAGAATTTGATTTGTTATATCATATGGCACTTCATCCCAGACAGGTTTTTACGCGAGAGCAATTATTGGAGAATATATGGGGGTTTTCTCATTACATCGATCCAGGGACTGTTACTGTTCATATGCGCCGTTTACGCGAAAAAATTGAAAAAAACCCGACCTCACCAGTTTATATAATTACGGTCTGGGGGATTGGATATAAATTTGAACCGTAAAACCCAAAAAGAAGAAAAATCACGGAATTTTGTATTTGCCAGTGGAATCATCATTGTTTTTATCTTTTCACTCGTAATATTTTATTGGCTGATGCGTCCCCCCATGCAAGATCTGGAGCATATGGCTCAATTCCTTTCCATTACTACTGTTGTTTCCATCGGTGTCGGATATGGGGCATATCGCCTGAATTGGTTAGAACGGGCTCCATCTTTGCGATGGGTATTGTTGGGGACCTATATTCTGGCAAGCTTATTAACATTCTTAAATGTCTGGTTGACTGCTCGTTTGATGTTTGCCAGTGAACACGATTTATTATTAGCTACAGTTCTGTTATTATTCGCCGGTGGTATTGCGGTGGTGTTGGGCAGCTTCTTCACCAGCACTTTAATTGAACGTATCAAACGACTTGAAAAAGCTGCGAAATCAATTGAGAATGGTGATCTTTCATCGCGAGCTGAAATACCTGGAAATGATGAAATTGCATTATTGGCGAAGTCTTTTAATCAAATGGCTCAAAAAATCCAAACTGCTGATCAAAAACAAAAAGAATTAGAATCGTTGCGGCGTGATCTTGTCGCCTGGGCAGGTCATGATTTACGGACACCACTTTCATCTATTCGAGTTTTAGTAGAAGCCTTATCAGATGGTTTTGTAACTGATCCTGTTGAAATCACTAACTTCTTGATACAAACCAAAAAACATGTTGATAACCTCTCGCTGCTAATTGATGATTTATTTCAGATTTCCCAACTGGATGCGGGTGGGATTCCCCTTACACTTGAACCATCTTCTCTTTCAGATTTGATTTCCGATACCTTAGAGAGTTTCTCAGGGCTAGCGAATCAAAAAGGAATTATTTTAAGTGGTTCAGCAGATAAAGATGTTGATCCGATTAATATTGATGTTTTATGGTTGGGAAGAGCGATCAATAATCTGGTCAGCAATGCAATCAGGCATACGCCTGTTGGTGGACTTGTTACAATATATGCCAAAAGTGATGGAGATTATGTTTCTGTCTCTGTGCGGGATACAGGAGAGGGAATATTAACAGAGGATATTCCACTTGTTTTTGAGCGATTTTATAGAGGGGAGAAATCCCGAAATCGATCCGGTGGGGGAGCGGGTTTAGGATTAGCAATTGCAAAAGGTATTGTTGAAGCTCACAAAGGAAATATTTTTGTAGAGAGTCAACCTGGACACGAAACAGTCTTTAAATTTACGCTACCAAAGCGTTAATGATTCGTTCATCAATACGTAAGATATTCGTAATATCAACAGAATAGTATGAACATACCTTTATAGGAGGTATGTTGTGCGAAATAAATTCTTAATGATTATTATTGGTGCATTGTTCCTAAGTGGATGTAGCTCGAAAAAGGCATCCGACCAGGAACCAAGCAATTTTTTCCTACCTGATTTAGGAGAAGCACCAGAAATATCCAATGAAATCTGGATTAATACTCCAAATCCATTACACCTGGCAGACTTGCAAGGCAAAGTTGTAATAATAGAAATGTGGACTTTTGGATGCATTAATTGCAGGAATGTCATCCCTTCATTAATATCCTGGCATGAAAAATATTCACCCGAGGGATTGGTGATCATTGGAAATCATTACCCAGAATTTGATTATGAGGCTGATTTTGATAACCTGAAGAAAGCAGTCGAGGAGCTTAATATTCCATATGCTGTAACTGAAGATAATCTTGGTATCACGTGGAAAGCATATGATACACATTTTTGGCCAACCCTTTATCTAATTGATAAAAATGGTCATTTGCGTTACGTTCATGTAGGAGAGGGGCGGTATAAAGAGACAGAATTGGCAATTCGCACCCTTCTTGAAGCACCAGATAATTAGGAGATACAGTCATGAAAAATAAACTAATATCAACGTCTGAAATAACCCCAAAACATATTTATCTTAGCCGAAGGGAGTTTATTAAAACCGCAGGTCTGGTTGCTGGAAGCTTAACCTTAGCTGCTTGTGGTGTCTCACAAAGCCCAACAGAAGTTAGATCTCTGGAAACCACAGAACAACCAGATATGCTCGAAGAGACTCCCAATTCCTTGGATGAAATAATTAATTACAACAACTATTACGAATTTACAACTAATAAAGAACGCGTTGCTGTACTTTCTGAAAATTTCAAAACCTCGCCCTGGGATATCGAGGTGTCAGGGCTGGTAAATA
The DNA here is from genome assembly GCA_014860845.1 of Anaerolineaceae bacterium. The sequence goes on along the minus strand of JACZIY010000093.1, from coordinate 2,913 downwards.
AACCTGGAAGATTTAGTGTGGATGAATTGATAAAAAAATTTCAACCGGAGGAAAGAATCTACCGGTTACGATGTGTTGAAGCCTGGAGTATGGTTATCCCATGGATGGGATTCCCATTATCCAAATTACTCGCTGAAATAGAACCAGTTTCCACTGCAAAGTATGTTCGTTTTGAAACAGTTTTTAATCCTGAAGAAATGCCGGGTCAAAAACAATCTTCTTACCCTTGGCCATATCAGGAAGGCTTGCGGATCGATGAAGCGATGAATGATCTGACCTTGCTTGCAACCGGATTGTATGGAAATGAACTTCCCCCTCAAAGTGGTGGAGGAATTCGGTTGGTGGTTCCTTGGAAGTATGGATTCAAATCCATTAAAGCAATTGTAAAAATTGAGTTAACTGATTATCAGCCAGAAACTTTATGGAACACAATTGCCTCGAATGAATATGGGTTTTATGCGAATGTAAATCCACAGGTGGATCACCCCCGATGGAGTCAACGAACCGAACGTCGAATAGGTGAGTTTGATCGACGTGACACAATTCTATTCAATGGGTATGCAAACCAGGTAGCTTATCTTTATGATGGCGTGGATTTAAAGGAGAATTATTAAAAAATTCATGAGATCAATCAATCGCACGATACCGCAAATAATAATTAAAAATAAAGAAAAATCGAAATTATCATTGAATTGGTTACGGATTGGGGTCCATACGATCAGTTTGTTTCCTCTTTTTGAACTTGCATATAAAGCATTTGCCAATCAACTCACGGTCAATCCTATTCAATTTATTGAACAATTCTTAGGTAGAGCAGCATTAAATATGTTGGTCGTTACTCTTGCAGTTACTCCATTGATAACGGTCACAGGTTGGAAAAAGCCAGGTAGACATCGTCGAGCATTGGGACTGTATGCATTTTTCTATTTTGCTTTGCATTTTATTACTTTTGCTGTAGTTGATTATGGACTTGATTATCGTGAAATTCTGCGTTTAACGACAGAAAAGCCATTCATAATCGTGGGAACTTTAGCTGGCCTGATGTTGCTCTTACTGGCAATAACATCATTTAAGTATTGGATGAAATTTCTTGGAAAAAAATGGAAAAGGCTGCATCAATCAGTTTATCTGATCGGTGTCTTGGTCATTCTACATTACGCCTGGGCAGTGAAGGGATCCGTATCTACTTTAAGCGGAGATGTCGGACGCCCAATCCTGATGGGATCAATTGTTTTTCTCTTATTACTATTGCGTGTTCCACCAATCAGGCGGTGGATTGTAAATAGAAGGAAGAAAAATTAAGAAAATTTCTGTAACTTCTCAATAAATTGGGGTGAGCGGGTGTTTTTGGCGTGCAGGCGCACGCCAAAAACACCCTGTCTGCTAATTATTGAAAAGACACAAATATTTTTATAAATAGAGCAGGTTGATTTCAAATAAAAAATTAATGACATCAATCACTTGCAAGTTTTTTTTATCCGATTTACACTCAAACATGGATTAATTTCCAATTCCATCAAGGAGTATTTCCTATGCAAAAACAATTGAAAGCACATATTGACCGGCTTAAAGCGGCAGGCGCGACTTATGTGGATGCGCGCTGGTATCCCTTAGAAGAAGCCAATTATCTAATGATGTGGAATGGTAACTTGAAAGAAACGACCTCTTCCCGCGAGAGTGGGCTGGGTGTTCGCGTTCTGTACAAGAATGCCTGGGGTTTTTCAGCTTCATCAGATATGAGCAATCTCAGTACACTCTTCGATAAAGCCTTTGACAACGCCAGGGTGGCTGCAGAACGAGTAACTTTCCCGGTTCGACTGGCAGAAAAAGATGCCATTCAAGCATCGTTTAAGAGTCCAAATCAGATTGATCCATTTGGCGTCTCACTGGCAAACAAGATTGATTTCCTGAAAAGCATGGATGAGAAACTCAACCAACCCGGTGTTGTCCAACGCGCCAGTGAGATGATGTTTGTCCGCAAACAAATCGTTTTTCTTGACTCGGAAGGCAGTGAAATTGAGAAAAACATCATCGAAACGTTTCCTGCCATTCAGGTAATGGGTGTTGATTCATCCGGAGAAACCCATAGCCGCAAGTTTTCTCCTGACAGGCTCGGTAATACGCGTGGTTGGGAAACCCTGGATATGCAGTTGTTTAACGAAAATGCTGAACGTATTGTCAAGGAATTGAATGAGGTTCTGGTAGCAGATCCTTGCCCCAAAGAAGATCGCTCGGTGATTTTGCTACCCGGTATCATGTTCCTGCAAACACATGAGACCATTGGCCATCCATTAGAATTGGACCGTATTCTGGGATATGAGCTTGCCTTTGCAGGTGGTTCTTTTGTCACACTGGATGATTTTGGTAAATTACGCTATGGTTCCGAAAAATTAACCGCTCGTGCGGATGCAACACTCACAAATAGCCCGGGTAGTTTTGGGTACGATGATGATGGGGTTCCTGCCCAGGATAACCTGCTGATCGACAAAGGTATTCTGGTGGGTGCAATCACCGGTCGGCAAATGGTGGAAGAAGCCAATGCCAAAGCCAAACGTCAGATCTTTGATGGTAGCAGCGGTGCTAACCGCGCGACCGCGTTTTATCGTGTTCCGATCGAGCGCATGACCAACATCAACATTGATCCAGGTGAAGATGGTTCTCTGGATGATATCGTGAGAAATACTGAAAAAGGTATTATCCTGGATGGAGACAAAAGCTGGTCGATCGGTTCCAATCGCGAACAATTCCACTTTGCCACTGAAATTGGTTGGCTGGTAGATGATGGCAAAGTCACGAAAGTTGTCAAAAATTCTACCTATAAAGGTGAAACGGTGAAATTCTACAACTCACTTTCTGCTGTAGGTGATAAATCCACCTGGGTTGTGCATTATGTAGACAATTGTGGCAAAGGTC
>JACZIY010000714.1 GCA_014860845.1 Anaerolineaceae bacterium | reverse complement strand
TGGTTTGAGGACACGCCATTGTTCCTGCAGTGCCAGAGACAGATCAACAACGTTCCTTAAAAGAAATCCTGATACCACCGCATCAAAGCGATTGTCCGCATAAGGAATTTGCAGCGCATCGGCAGCTGTGAACTCGACCTTAGGCCCGGAACGTTTTTGCCCAGCTTGCATCATCCTCAGGGTGAAATCGGCGGCAAAAATCCGACGACCAGGATACTGTTTGATAGCTTCCTGTGCCAGATCACCCGTACCAGCACCTAAATCTAGGAGCGTTCCACCAGATGGGAGCTTCGCACGCTGGATCACGATCTTTCGCAAGCGCACATCCATTCCCCCGGTCATCAATCTGTTCATTAAATCATAGCGTGGTGCAATCCGCGCGAACATGGATTGTACCGATTGCGCCTGTTTTTGTTGTTCGCTATTCACTGGTTCGTTCATAAGGCACCCATGCCAGCACAGTAGTACCCAGACCCGGTTCAGAAGTAAATTCTACGTCTCCACCCACATTACGGGCGCGTGTCTGGATGTTTGCCAGACCATGGCCAATACTCATTTTTTTAACTTCAAAATCGAATCCACGGCCATCATCGCTGACTTCTAATAGAACCCGTTGTGGTGTTTTCCAGAGTGTGACATCCACGCTATGAGCCCGGGCGTGTTTGGCAATATTTGCCATGGCTTCCTGGCAGATGTGAAAAAGTGCTACCGCATTGGCTTCGGAAAGATCCTTGAAACCATCGCTGGGTCCCTGTAAGTTGATTTCCAGCAAGGTGTTGGCACGTAATTCAGTTGTCAGGCGTTGAATGCCATTCATCAGGCTTTCATCATGTAACTGGCGTGGGCGCAAATCCAGAATATAAGAACGAATATCACGAATCGCACTATTGAGATCAGCAATCGATTGTTCGATCCGCTGACGGGAAACATCCGGTTCTTCATTCAGCAGCAGACGGGCATGTTCGAGCGTAAGACCCACAGCGTAAATAGACTGAATGATGCCATCATGTAAATCCATTCCAATGCGTTCGCGTTCCTCCAGAATTGCCAGACGGCGACCCTGCAGGTTAAGTTGCATATTTTCAATCCCAGTGCCTACCCAGGAGCTGATGGCTGCCAGAAATTGAACCTCTAATTCATCCAATGGTTGCGGGTGGCAGGTGCCCACACACAGCACGCCTAAAATACCACGGCGACCATGCAAAGGTAATAATGCCAGCTGTCGGAATTGTTTTTCATAAATGACCGGGTCGAGTTCATTGTTTTCGTCATCAAAAGGCAAATCAAGTAAGCGAGGAAAGCCATCTTTGGCGGTGACACCAACAAAACCTTCACCTAATTTGAAATAATCTGTGTGCCAGATGGCATCAACAATTTCACCACGATGCATCGCCCGTTTC
>JACZIY010000713.1 GCA_014860845.1 Anaerolineaceae bacterium | reverse complement strand
TGAAGAATGATAAGACTAATTTTTCCAAATTATTATCAAACCTTTCAAGTTTTTTTTCTAATCGCAAAGGTTTGTTGATTTTCATCGCCATTATTCTTGTGATCCTAAATTTTGTTCTAGGTTTGGTTAATAATAGTTGGGTTACTCAATCAAATTTATTACTGCATTTAGGTATCGTGATTGGTTTTCTGGGCTTATTAGTTGCCTGGGCGTTATAAAAAAAACTCCTTGCGGAGTTTTCTTTTTTTACTTCTTCTTTTCTTTTTCTACCTGGACAACTTCTCGTCCCTGGTAATGCCCACATGATGGACAAATCGTGTGTGATAAACGCATTTCACCACAATTGCTGCATTGAACCAGTGCTGCGGCGGTGAGGCTATCATGTGCACGACGTCGATCACGTCGACCTTTTGAAATTTTTCTTTTTGGCTGCGGACCCATTTTCTTACTCCTATCTGAAGATTCAGTAATTTACTAATTAGTTAAGCCGTCAAATTATAATCTCTGGGGTTAAAAACTGTCAAGCAATCCAGACAGCAATCTAACAACGCACATATCACCTTAGTTTTGACAGGTAACCAAAGACTGTCTACGATAAAAACAAAAGGAAATGTGAAAAAATTATCAATAAATTTATGATTACAATTCTTCTTTGTGATTTTTTGTATTGGAAATTAATCAATATAATTGTAAATATGGGAACCAGCTATTCACCAATAAATATACGGGAAATTGTTTATAACGAAGTTGGGCCTTTATATAATATTTCTCCACACTCTCATTTCCTGTACCAGTGGTATTGTGTTGTTTTTGGATGTGTGGATTTTTCTTGTGGGGAGCAACTATTTACGCTTCAGCCTGATGACTCAATCCTAATATCTCCAGGAGTTGAGAGATCTCCTAAATATCACGATAAATCAATTGGATATTTTTATGTTTTATTCGAAAATCATCACCTTGTTTTTGAAAACTTAACTGATAAGATCGTAACAGTTCCCAATGAATTAAGGTTCGATCTAAATTCATTAATTAATGAAATAAATAGACCCGGAGAAAATACTTACGAATTTGTTGAAGCACTGGTCACTCGTATTTTAATTGGATTGGAAAGAAAAACAAAAAGTTGTAATACTGCTGAAATTTCATCCAACCTGAATATCCAATCCCAAAATGAATTATTGAATCAAATTGATGCTTTTTTAAAACGAAATTTACATAAAAATATAAGCCGCAAATATCTGTCCCAAGTTTTTCATATCTCTCCATCTCATTTAGCGAGAATTTTTCGCAATACATCCGGAATGACCATTTCCAGACGATTGTTTCAATTGCGGATCAATAGAGCTAAACAATTATTATTGGAAAGCTCACTTCCGATTTCAGAAATAAGTCTTCAGGTAGGATACACAAATTTCAGCCACTTTACCCACATTTTTCGTACAGATACCGGGGTAACCCCAAGCGATTTTCGGCGGACCCAGGGAAATACTAGACGAAAATTGAATATTGACCAATAGTTTACGATCGTTTGACAATAGCCATTCAAACAAATATTGAGTATCTTAAACGAAAGGATCAGGAGGTATCCAATGGATAACGATATTCAATTAGCAGTAATAGGTGTCGGCGCGATGGGTAGCCAACACGTTAAAGATATCCAGTCAATGCCTGGTGTTAAACTATCTGCAATATGTGACCTTATACCTGAAAGAATGGCAGCAATAACCTCTTCTTCCACCACAAAATCCTTTACGGACTACCAGGACATGTTGAATTCCATGAAATTGGATGGAGTATTGATTTCAACTCCACATTATGACCATACACCTATTGCTATAGATTGTTTTCAAAAAGGGATTCATGTACTGACTGAGAAACCCCTTGCAGCTAATATGAGTGATGGAAAAACAATGGTACGGGCATTTAAAGAAGCTATCAAACATCATTCAGATCTGAAATTCGCGATCATGTTCCAACAACGCACCTACGGTTATTGGAAAAAAATTAAGAGCATGCTGGACGATGGAGAATTAGGAAAATTAATTAGAACCACCTGGATCATAACAAATTGGTTCCGCAACCAGAGTTATTATGACAATGGAGATTGGCGCGCAACCTGGAAAGGGGAAGGCGGAGGTATATTAATTAATCAATGTCCTCACAATCTCGACCTTTTTCAATGGTTATTTGGTATGCCAGAAAAAGTAACTGGATTTGCTGGATTTGGAAAGTATCATGCGATAGAGGTGGAGGACGAAGTTACCGCATTCTTTGAATATCAAAATGGTATGGTCGGCCATTTCATAACTTCCACAGGTGAGTCACCAGGAACCAATCGTCTTGAAATCATAGGTGAAAAGGGAAAATTAGTATTTGAAAATAATATCCTGACCTTTTGGAAGAATAAAATCTCAATGTTAGAACAAATACAAACCTCCATCGATCCTTATGCATTTACAGAATCCGTTAAATTAGATATACCTTATGAGCATCATGGCTTACCAGGCCATAAGATTATTATCGAAAATTTTGTGAATGCAATTCGTGGGAAAGAAGAATTAATAGTTCAGGGAGAAGAAGGATTAAACCAGCTTGAATTAAGCAATTCAATACTTTTGTCTTCGTTATTGAACAAAAAAATCTATCTTCCTTTAAATTCCGAGTTGTTTAAAAGAAAATTAGAAGAAAAGATTCGCAGTTCCAAAGTCAAGAAATTACCTGGAATTTCACTCATTCCAGATATTTCAAAATCCTTTGGAAATTAGTTGGTTCATGAATATGACAAAATAAAAACGTTGGAGGAGACATGTACTTCACCGGATTTGCTGATGAAGCAGGAGATTCGATAGAAATTCAAATTAAAGCTACTTTAGCACTGGGTTGGAATCATATTGAATCACGCTCAATTAATCAAATCAATATTACTGATATCAGTGAAAATGAATTTGAGCATGTATGTGAAAAACTAAATGAAAATGATGTCAAAATTAATTGTTTTGGTAGTGCGATTGCAAATTGGAGCAAAGATCCAAGAGATGAATCCGGTTTTCAGGAAAATATAAAATCTCTTCATCGTGCAATAACCCGTATGCAACGCCTTGGAACAAGGTATTTACGTGGGATGAGCTTCAAAATCGTTAAGGATGTTGAACCAGATTCTCCTGACATTGAAAAACTCATATTTGAGAAGTTGTTATTATTGGTAAAAATCTGTGAAGATGCCAATATTATGTACCTACACGAAAATTGTATGAATTATGGAGGATTTTCTCACGTTCACACACTACGATTGCTGGATAAAATTCAGTCTCCAAATTTAAAATTGGTATTTGATACAGGCAATCCTGTCGGTACAGATAACCGCATTGGAAACCCTCCTTACAAAAAACAATCGTCCTGGGAATTTTATTCGAATGTCAGAGAATTCATTGAATATATTCACATCAAAGATTGCACATATATCAAAGAAACAGATCAGATTTTTCCTGAATTAAATTTCACCTTTCCTGGTGCAGGTCATGGGGATGTGAGAAGAATTGTAAGCGATTTTTTGAAGACAGGTTATGATGGAGGTTTTTCAATCGAGCCTCACCTTTCTGTTGTGCATCACGAACAACCAGAAAAACCGATTGATTTGATAAGATACCAAAATTATATTGAATATGGGATGAAATTTATGGATTTATTCCAGGAAGAAAGTAACAAGGTAGGGAAAAAACTCAAATGAATTCCAAAGAAATTATTTTAGCCAATATTAATCACGAAAATCCTCCAAGACCAGGATTGGATTTTGATCGAAATCGCATAAGTGACTTTTTGTTTGCTGATCTGAAACCTCACAACTATCATCAAAAACGATGGACAGAAGGGAACCGCGAATATTACGATGATGAATGGGGGAATATCTGGCATAGAATGGTTGCAGGATCTCAAAAAGGTGAAATCTACCAACCATTTTTAAACGATTGGAAGGATTTGGAGCGATTAGTACCTCCAGATTATTCGCACTCTGACAGTGCAAAAGAAATGAATGATCTCTTCAATCAACCTACCGATAAATTTAAAATGGCTGTTGTTGGTGGTTGGATTTTTGATAATGCACGCTATATTCGGAATATGGGAGTTTATTTTCTCGACATGGCAACCAACCCGAATGAATTAAATCGCTTACACAGGATTATTTCTGATGTGTACGAACAAAAAATCCATCTCGCGGGAAAAAATGGGGCTGATGGAATATTCCTGGGTGAGGATATGGGTACACAAACCGGGCTTTTATTCAGTCCAAAAATGTTTCGATTTTTTTTCAAGTCAGAATATGAACGATTATTTTCAATAGCTCACGATTATGGATTAAAAATATTTATGCATTCATGTGGGAAAAACTGGTCAATTCTTCCTGACCTTCTGGAAATTGGTGTAGACACTTTCCAGTTTGATCAACCCACAGTTTACAACATGCCTGAACTTTCAGATTTATTAAAGAAACATAAAGCTGCTTTATATAGCCCGATCGACATACAAAAAATCCTACCTACTGGAGATCGATCATTAATAGAATCTGGTGCCAAAGAAATGTTTGAAATATTCAAGGGCAGCATTATTTTTAAAAATTACCTGGATTTGACTGGTATAGGTGTCGATGAAGAATGGGATGATTGGGGTTATTACGTCATTTGCCAATTAATTTCCAAGGATTTTCAAGACTTCTCTTATTAATGTGTTTTCCTTGAAGAGCTTTTTTAATTATAAATGCCTAAGCTAATCTCAAAATTTGGCAATTTACAATTTTGATCGAATTTATTGACCATTGCTGGTTTCCAATCGATTCCTACACATAACATAAATATGAGAGTATAATTTTCGGGTTGTGCGGCTTTTATGCTGTAGAAACTTGGAATGGAGGCTATTTTCCCATGAAGCGACGCTATACCAATCTGATCCTAATTCTTATCCTGCTCGCAGCTGTGATATGGATTGATCTCCCCTCGACTTCTCAAATCCCCTTAATCAACAAATCAATTTCAACCGTCTTGGGTTTGGATCTTCGTGGAGGTATGCAGGTAATATTAAAAGCAGATCTTCCTGAAGATTCGGAAATAACCAGTGAATCATTACAGGTTGCCCGACAAATTCTTGAAAACAGATCCAATGGATTAGGGGTTAGTGAAGTTGTTTTTCAGGTAGCCGGTAGTAACCGGATTGTTGGTGAATTCCCTGGCGCAAGTAATGCTGAAGATGTTATTCAACAAATTAAACAGACCGGTGTTCTTGAATTTGTGGACATTGGAGATAATTTATTCAATTTACAACCAGGGGACGAAGTAATTACTGATTTTACTTCCACAACCAAAGTAACAGTAGTACCTACCCCTGAATCTCTGGCAATTGATCCAGACACTGGTGAAACAGAAAAACCTGTCTTCCACACGGTTATGACCGGGATCGACCTGAAATCGGTCGCCGTCAATAGTCCAATCGCCAATACGTATGAAATTGATTTCGAACTCACTAGCAATGGACGTGAATTATTCGCTGAACACACAGCTAACAATGTAGGCAAGTTCTTGGCGATTGTCCTTGATAATAAATTAGTCTCTGCTCCAACGATTTCAAATGCTATAACAGAAGGAACAGCCTCAATCACTGGTTCCTTCACAATCGATGAAGCCAATGCATTAGCTGTTCAACTCCGCTATGGTTCTTTACCTATCCCCTTAGTTGTCGAACAAATTCGTGTAATTGGTCCAACTCTTGGGCAGGACTCTCTTGAGAAAAGTTTAATCGCCGGATTAGTCGGCTTCATTTTAGTAGCTTTATTCATGGGAATTTTCTACAAAGTTCCTGGCATATTAGCTGATTTTTCAATCATTATTTATGCATTGATCACATTTGCATTATTTAGATTAATTCCTGTTACGCTCACATTACCAGGTATTGCCGGTATTTTGTTGAGTACTGGAAGTGCGTTGGATGCAAATATTCTGATATTTGAACGATTAAAAGAAGAACTTCGCAATGGTCGCACCCTTTCTCAGGCCATTGAATTAGGTTGGAAACGAGCTTGGCCTTCCATTCGGGATTCAAACATAGCGACTATCATCACCTGTGCAATTCTTTTCTGGTTCGGTTCAACTTTTGGCGCAAGTTTTGTTAAAGGCTTTGCCATAACATTAGCTTTGGGTGTAGGCGTCAGTTTGTTTTCTGCAATTTTTGTTACCAGAACCTTCCTGGCAATTTCACTTGATGTCATCAAACATCCTGAAAATCATTTGAAATGGTTTGGCATCTAAAGAAAGAGTGTAAACAATGAACATATTAGGAAAACGATACTTATTTTTCGCAATTTCAATTCTCTTTATTCTGGTGGGTATGGTGATTATCGCAGTCGATGGATTACCACTGGCTGTAGATTTTAAAGGTGGTACTCTCCTGGAATTGCAATATTCTTCACCCAATTTACCAGGTACAGAAGAGGTCATATCCATCTATAACAATTATGATTTCGAGGAAGTTTCTGTCCAGACAGCTGTAGATACAAATGATGAACGCACTATTCTTGTCATTCGATCGCCTTTTATGGATGAACAAGTTAAAGGTGAAATTGTTTCTCAATTACAAAAGATCAGTAACGACGAAATTAGCATTAATCGATTTGAGAGCGTTGGTCCTGTCATTGCTGAACAGGTAACCCAACGTGCAGCAATTGCAGTGGGTATTGCTGCCTTAGCGGTCGTCATTTATATCACCTTTGCTTTTAGAGGAATCACCAATGCTTTTCGCTATGGTATCTGCGGTATTTTAGCGATGATCCACGACGTTCTGATTGTTGTTAGCTTGACTGCGATTGGTGGAAAATTATTTGGTTGGCAGGTTGATTCAATGTTTCTGACAGCATTATTAACGGTTATTGGTTTCTCTGTACAGGATAAAATCGTTGTATTCGATCGAATTAGAGAAAACAGTACAATATTCAGAAAATTACAATTCGAAAAATTGGTAAACCACTCCATCATCCAAACGTTGCAA
>JACZIY010000712.1 GCA_014860845.1 Anaerolineaceae bacterium | reverse complement strand
ATTCAACTGTAGATGCAATTTAATCTACAACCTTAATGAGACTCATTATTTTCCCAGGAGTGTGCTAATGATTAATAATATTGCTCACCGTGGTTTTTCTGGTCAGTATCCGGAAAATACATTGTTAGCTTTCCAAAAGGCTCTCGAAGCGGGAGCAGACGGCAATGAATTTGATGTTCATCTGACCCGAGATGGTGTGCCTGTTATCCACCATGATGAAAATCTTAAACGCACCACTGATGGAACTGGTCTGATCGGAGATTTTACCTTCGATGAATTGCGCCAATTGGATGCCGCTGTCCGGCACAACGGAAAGTTCCAAGCGCAGCGAATTCCGTCATTACGAGAATATTTTGAAATGATAAAAGGCACAAAAACACTCAGTAACATTGAACTCAAAACCGGTATTATCCATTATCCGGAAATAGAAAAACGGTTACTGGCAATCATTGATGAGTTCAATTGCCGTGAAGATGTGATTGTATCTTCCTTCAACCATTATTCCATCCGTATATTTAAAAAAATGGCTCCGGATGTCCAGATCGGTGTTCTCGAAGAAAGCTGGCTGATTGATCCAGGGGTGTATGCCAAATCGCTTGCTGCTGAATGGTACCACCCGGAATTCCATGCGCTGACAGATGTAATCTTACAGAATCTTCGCGATCATCAGATCAAGATCAATACCTGGACGATCAATGAAGAAACAGACATGCGCAAAGCGATTGAACTGAAATTGGATGGGGTCATCACCAATCATCCGGATACGTTCGCCCGTATCCTTCAGGAATATCAAGCACAATGACACTCACCATTGCTCACCGTGGTTTTTCAGGTCAATTCCCGGAGAATACATTACTAGCATTTCAGGAAGCAATTGAACTGGGTGTGGAAGCAATTGAATTGGATGTTCAACTCTCCAAAGATGGGGAGATCATGATTTTTCATGATGAAGATCTTTCACGCATTACCGGTCAAAAAGGTTACCTGAAGGATCGTACCTGCGCTGAACTGCGTGAACTGGATGCATCTGAAGTGTATAGAGGTGTTTTTGGAAAACAAACCATTCCTACTCTGCCTGAATACCTGGATTTGACTGCAAACAAAGATATTCTCACATTCCTGGAGTTGAAAAACGGGATGCTCCCCTATCCGTTATTGGAAGAAAAAGTTGCTGATTGCCTTAAGAAGTATAATCGTCAGAAAGGTACCATCCTTTTTTCAGCTAATCATCCTTCAGTAAAATATTTTGGGACTTTAGCACCGGACGTTCAACTACTCTTCCCATTTGACAATTGGATATTTGGATATGGTGCCTATTGCCACAACCATGGCATCACCACCTGCATGCCTTACTTCCGGGCTCTAACGACAGAGGTTGTGGCAGAAATTAAATCTTTTGGAATTTCGATCTATCCCTGGACAGTGGACCAACCGCAAGACTTTCAGACCATGCTGGAATTAGGCGTGGATGGAATTCTCAGCAACCATCCCGATCGATTGAAGCTGTTCCTTAAAACCCAAAAAACCAAAGAATTCTAGAAAGAAATCGGACGTCGGGCTACATTCAGGACCATCTCCTGAAACGCCATGGCAGCTGCCTGACAAGCTGATTGATCTCCGGTGAGAATGGCACCCATGTAGTTTGTTTCTGATGGTGGTGGCGTGTAAGAGACAATTTCCACTGCTGCAGCTTTCAAGGCTGCATCCAGCGCTATCACGCCTTCCAAAGGGGGAGCGATCAGATAAGCGATAGGTGATCCCAAAGGAATTTGACAGATTTTGGATAAGTACGATCCAGTCTGTGAGATGACGTGCGGGAAAAAGGCAATGGATCCATCCTGATTGGCAGAATACCAAACCGCATTAACGGTCAGATAATGAACTGCTGCTTCCAGACCAGCGCGCACTTCGTCCGGGTCTGGACCTGCCAGCATGGCAATGATTTCACCGGAAAGAGGACCGGATGCGTGTCGTGATCCAGCGAAAAACGAGTGGGCATACACCACTTCTACATTCGCTTTTTTCGTGGCTTCATCAATGGAAACATAAGTAGCATCATCATTGTCCGAGGTCAGTATTCCCAGGCTGCGCTGTTCCGGGCTTAATCCTAATACCCGGGCGTAATCCGGAGCTACCTGTGAGATTAAACGCACCGCCAATGGTTTTGCATGAATTGGATCTAAGATTGCCATGATTTACTCCTTTTATTCAATCAGCTTCGATTTCACGCCTGAAGCCTGGTTTTTGATCATTTTTTTTGCCATTTGAATGGCGTAAGCACCAGCTTCCAATGGATTGGTACCACCACCATCAAAAATATTACAGATGACTTCTCGATCGGCATCCGTTTGTCCACTGGAAGGGCGGAAAGCCATATAAGCGCTCATCGACTCCGCTCGTCCCAGACCAGGGCGTTCACCAATCAGTAGAATCAATACATCCGGTTGAATCAGATCTCCAATATCATTCATCACACCGACCCGGCAATATTGAATGAAGAAAGGAGTTCCCATGGTTAATCCAGCCGTTTTACAACCCGCTTCCAGCACAGGGAAGATTTTTGGTAAATTGACTTCAATTGCAAATGCACTCAGACCGTCACCAATACAGATTTGAATATTAGGTGATTTTACGCATTTTGCCTGAATGGTTTTGCGGGCTACTTCGTTCAATCGGCGACCCAGATCTGGTCGTAAGAGATATTGTTCCTTTCCTTCCGTGATTTGGGTTTGCACTGTGAACAGGTTGAATTGCGCCAGAATCTGGGGATCCACATCCCGATATAACGTATCCTGTGTTACGGCCAGGTCGCTCTGGAATAATAATAATGACTTCGTTCGTAAGCGTGTTCCCGACCGTCCACCACCAATCCTGGCAGTGGTTGTGGAAATGAGGGCTGGTAATCCTTCTGAATCGGTCGGATGATCAACGCCTGGTTTCTGCCGCATTTCATCTGTGGTTGGATCAGGTAAATCGATCGTTAACTTTGCTGAAGATATTGTGGAATCTTCACTTACATTTGACTGTTCGACATCAGGTGAAGATCTTGTTATTTCTTCTTGTGCTTTTGACAGATTTGTTGATAACGATAAATCACTCTGCTCAGCTTTCTTCTTTTGATTTTCCTGCGCAATTTCCTGCAAAATCGCGTCGACTAACACCTTCAATTGGTCTTTATCCATCATTCACCTCAACGGGACAGGAAAAATGTAGGGTCACCGGCTTTAGGGGTGAGTTTCCCATTTTTCATCAATCCAATGGATACCATCCAGGCTTCAAATTCGGGGGCAGGTCGCAGGTTAAAAATGTTACGAACTGCGGCTGTATCATGGAAAGAGGTGGATTGGTACGACAACATCGAATCGTCAGCCATGGGGACACCC
>JACZIY010000711.1 GCA_014860845.1 Anaerolineaceae bacterium | reverse complement strand
TGGGCGGTGAAGATGGCTGAGCCGCTGGAGATTCCAAAAAGGAAGAGTGTCAGTAAGAAGAAAATCTGGTTAGACAAACCGAGGGCAGCAATGGAGGTCTCGCCCAGTTGACCAATCATCAATACATCCAGAAGATTGGTGGAGGAGGAAATTAATTGTTGGATTGTAATGGGTACGGCGAGTTTAAGCATGGTGGTATAAAAACGCCGGTCGCGAAATAGACGATTGAACATAGAGCTTTCTCAAATGACAGAATAGACTGATAAACCGTCACTGAGTTTACCTGAGGGATGGGTTTCTGTCGAGGAGAATTTTAGTTCTAGTTCTTGAGCGAATAAACCGGATTTTTTTAATTAGTCCAAATGAGTTGATATTTTCAGAATTTGAATCTGTTCAATCGGAGAAATGACTGGTAATTCACAATATCTTAAATGAAAACATAATGATCGGAAACTACGGAATAGTCATCTCATAGCCCAGATCACGCAGCACACTCGCAATAACCTCTGCACCTTTTTCGTTGGGATGTTCCCCATCATCTCTGACATATCCTTTATCGACAGGATTCTCAGTATGATCAACACCATTCCAGGCGTCAAACACATTGGCAACTGGAACCCCCATTTCTTCAGCTGCAATATGGATAGCTTTGCTGTAGTTCTCCCAACAGGCACGGCATTCATCAAAGGTGCCACCTGGCAAACATTGACTTACCAACCTGGGATTATAAGAATCATATGCTCTGATCATGGTTGGGGTGCCTTTCCGAATGGTTTTGATGATACCATAAATTTCTTTTACATGATCGATGTACAGATCGAAAGTATCCATTTCACAATTGGTTACATAGCATTGGTTAACAGGGCTTTCACCACAGATCCAATCCCCAGGATTGTCAGGATCAACAGATCGTTCTGGATTCCCATAAAATACGATGATTTCAGCTTCAGCTATATAATCCGCAATGTTCATGAGATCTAAATTTGTATAAGATCCACCCTTTAGAAGGTTAAGGACTTTGCCAGCTGAAAGACCGGGCATCCTCTGATCATTTAAATTGATTTTTATCCCCAGGTCTTCAGATACATAGCTTGCATAAACTTCAGCGACTCCCCAACCTATACTATCACTGATCCATAACAAATCCCACTCTTCAATGTTGTTCATTTCAATTACTTCCCTGGCTTCAATAACTTTCGATTGTGAACATCCCGTTAGCGCCATACTGATAATTGTCAAAAATATGACAAATCTAAAATATGTTTTGTGTCTCATTTTTCCTCCTTTATGAATGAAGAATTGTTGGTAATTTACTTACGATTGTGAATATGATAGTTATTGATCTTAACGAGTGTGGATCCCGCAACTTTGACGGATTGTCAAAGAAGTGGACAGAATGATTTGTTTTTGTTCAATGGGTTCTCTATTGATTAATTTAATTAATATTTGCGTGGCTGATTGCCCCAGTTCATATGAAGGGGCCGATATTGTGGTAAGCGGTGGGTCAATGACCTGGGCTAATGGAGTATCGTTAAATCCGATCACAGCCATATCCTGAGGTACTCGTAATCCAGCGTTTTTAAGTGCTTTGATCGCTCCAATTGCTAATGTATCTGAAACAGCAAATATTGCTGTTGGAGGATCGTTTAAGGATAATAATTTTTTTACACCGAATTCACCATCTTCAATGTCAAACCCTGGAACACCCATGACATGGTTTTCTTCTAGCAATATTCCAGCTTGACTTAATCCGAGTTCGAAACCCCGGTTGATCGCGCTAATATTCGCAGCATCGATAGAAAAGGTTATTAATCCAATCCTTTTATGATTATGTTCAATCAGGTGTTGGGCAGCCTGAAAACCAGCATTTTCAAGATCTAAATTTACTGAAAAACCGCGTGTATTTGGCCAGTCAATCGTAACAAAAGGGGTTCCGATTGTTGGTGGATCATCTGGTAAATTTGGAGCAAGAACTTTTTCAATATCATGAGAGATTACAATAATGCCGTCAACTTCTTTAGCTGCTAACCTGGAGAACTCGAGCCAGGCATTCTGAGAGTCATCATGTGTGTTGCAGAGAAACAAGAGCGATTGATCTTCTTCCAGCACATCTTTAATTCCCGAAACGATGGCATGATAGAAAGGGTTAGTCCACGAAGGAATTATCACACCAATTGTATTTGTACGTTGTGATGCAATTAATTGGGTCATTTGGACGAGATCCACGGCTAAAACATGTGTACCACGACCGGGACGGGTTTCAACCAATCCGTTTTTCTCTAGCTTATGATAGGCGTTACGAACTGTATGCAGGTTCACACCAATTTTCCTGGACATTTCATGGATTGAAGGTAGTTGATCTCCTGCTTTTAGTTTTCCATTAATAATTAGCCAGTTAATCTGTTGTTTTAATTGATAGGCGATAGTGGTCTCATGATGGGTGTTGATG
>JACZIY010000710.1 GCA_014860845.1 Anaerolineaceae bacterium | reverse complement strand
ATACCCGGGCGGCAAGAATGGTCGATGAATTGGAAGATAAAGGCATCATCAGTCCACCATTATCGCATTCCAATGTGCGTGATGTGCTGGATTATGGAGCTGAAGCAACAAATGCTACCGATAGTGAGTAGAAATTTGTTGATGCATTGTCGAAGATTCCCTTTAGGGTGCACTTAGTGATAAACCTAACCACCCCATCCCGGAATACTTTCCTCATTAACAATGATCCAAAAGTGCATTGCACCTTGTATACAAGAATGCTGGCTTAGGGAAAGGTGCTCTACTCCTGACAGACTTTTGAACACGCTCATTTCCCATTCCTGGTAGTCCGCTTCATCCTCAAGTGCAATGCACCAGGTAGAAAAAACAGGTTCAAACACCTTAATAGGTCTTTGAACCTGTTCGTTTTACTAATTCTACTCGGGAACTAAATCCCGGCAGCCTGCTTTAATTCATCTACCCTGTTGGTGCGTTCCCAGGTCAGATCAAGATCATCACGGCCAAAATGTCCGTAAGCAGCGACCTGTTGGTAAATCGGTTTGCGTAAATCGAGATCGCGGATGATGGCACCGGGGCGTAAGTCAAATACTGCTTCAATCGCTTTGGCAATTTTGTCATCCGGAATAAGACCGGTGCCAAAGGTTTCTACATTGATACTGAGCGGATGTGCCACACCGATGGCATAAGCGACCTGAATTTCGCAACGTTCAGCCAGTCCAGCGGCCACTACGTTTTTTGCCACCCAGCGGGCAGCATACGCGGCTGAGCGGTCAACCTTCGTCGGATCTTTTCCAGAGAAGGCTCCACCGCCATGACGTCCCATACCACCGTAGGTATCCACAATGATCTTACGACCGGTTACGCCAGCATCGCCCATGGGTCCACCAATCACAAAGCGACCGGTTGGATTCACGTAAATATTAACCTTGCCATTCAGTAATTCGGCCGGAATGACAGGATTGATCACATGCTCAATAATAGCTGAACGGATTTCTTCCTGAGAAATTTCTGGGGCATGCTGAGTACTGATCAGAACAGTATCCACTCTGGCGGGTCGACCTTGATGGTATTCCACTGTCACCTGACTTTTGCCATCTGGACGTAACCAGGGCAAAGTCCCATTCTTGCGAACTTCGCTCAAACGGCGGGTTAATTTATGCGCCAGATAAATAGGCATTGGCATGAGTACATCGGTTTCATTACAGGCAAAACCGAACATCATACCCTGGTCACCAGCACCAATCTGTTCGATTTCTTCATCCGTTACTTCACCGGTTTTGGCTTCTAAAGCTTTATCCACACCCATGGCAATATCACCAGATTGTTGGGCAATAGCTGCCTGGACGGCGCATGTATTGCCATCAAAGCCTTTTCTGCTGTCATCATAACCAATATCATTCACCACTTTGCGTACCAGTTTATCAAAATCGACAAAGGTGTTGGTGGTGATTTCACCCAACAGCATCACAAAACCTGTTTTGGTTGCGACTTCACAGGCTACGCGAGAACGGGGATCGTCTGTCAGACAGGCATCCACTACGGCATCACTGATTTGATCGCAGATCTTATCAGGGTGACCTTCGGTCACTGATTCGGAAGTAAATAGGTACTTCGGCGAATTCATAAACGTTGTATTCATTAACTTGTTAAACCTCCATTAAGTAAAATTGCCCCTCTGTTCGGTGAGGGGCAATCCATTGGTATCGGATATCATTCCCTCTCATCTTCCAGATCATTCTGTCGGAATTGGCACCTTAAAAAACGGTTAATTTTTTTGGTTGCCGAGGCTTCATCGGGCCGTTCCCTCCGCCTCTCTGGATAAGAGTACCGCTAGTGGGGCTACACACTAACGAAAAAAGTTTATCATAATGGTAAATTGATGTCAAATGTTTTTTAATAATTGGAGAATTATTGTCTGAATAACATATGACTTATCATCTTTTCCATCTGATTTAAACAACATCCATACACCCTATCACTACTTTAGCTATACTATAATTAATTCAGGATTCACAACAGAATGGAAACAATATGACAAAAAATTATCTGATTGATATGGATGGCGTACTGGTGCGGGGAAGAACAATGATCCCCGGGGCTGATCAATTCCTTGAACGATTAAGAGCAGCCGAGGCAAAATTTCTAGTTTTGACCAATAATTCACGCTTCACACCCAGAGATCTTTCCTACCGGTTAACCATGGCAGGACTGCAGATACCACCTGAATCGATCTTTACTTCTGCATTGGCAACAGCATTTTTCCTTAAATCACAACGACCAGAAGGAAAAGCCTTTGTGATTGGTGAAAGTGGTATGACCACAGCCCTGCACGATGTTGGCTATATCATCACCGAACACAATCCCGATTATGTTGTTCTGGCGGAGACTGAGACACTCAATCAGGATCTTTTTACAAAAGCCATTCAACTGATCATAAATGGTGCCCGATTCATTGCCACCAATCCCGATCCAAGCGGACCGTCCGAGAAGGGAATCGTACCTGGTGCAGGAGCTCTGGCTGCCATGATAGAATCTGCCAGTGGTAAAAAAGCTTTTTATGTAGGCAAACCCAACCCCTTGATGATGCGGACAGCCATCAAATACCTGGGAGTTCATTCCGAGGATACCGTTATGGTTGGTGACCGTATGGATACGGATATCGTTGCCGGTGTTCAGAGTGGCATGGGAACAATTTTGGTCTTATCCGGAATTACCCACCGGGAGGATATCGATCATTTCCCCTATTTACCTACCCAGATCTACGAATCGGTAGCGGATATCTACCCATAAATTCAAAAATGTGAGGGTTAGAGAATTGACCTTTTTTATTCGTCTTTTTTGACGATATATGTATCAAAATCGCGGGCAACAATTGTATTTGGGAAGACAGCCTGTGCTTCTGCCAAAATATCCCGTTCACGATATCTGCGTGAAAGGTGCGTCAGGATCAGTTGTTTTACATTGGCACGCACTGCTAGCTGTGCACTTTGGCGGGCTGTCATATGTCCAAATTGCTGTGCCATCTCGGCTTCTGATTCCAAATATGTTGCCTCCGTAACCAACACATCCGCCTGATCACAATAAGTCACCAGTGAATCTGTTTCAGCTACATCACCCAGCACAACCATGCGGGTACCGGCTTTGTACTCCCCCAATACCTGTTCCGGCTGGATCTTTCGACCATCCGGTAATGTCACTGCTTTTCCATTCACCAGATCTTTGCGCCATGGACCGGAAGGAATACCCAATTCTTGGGCTTTTTCTGGAAGAAACGGATATTTTCCTTTTTCCTGGAATAAATATCCATAATTATCCGGTCCACGATGTTGGACTGGAAATGCTGTGATATTAAATTCATCTTCTTCGATAAAAACCCCTTCCTCAATGGGGACCAATGCCAGATTAAAGGAAGTTTGGTTACCACGCAGAACCACGCCATAAATCAGATCATGAACGCGACTCAAAGCAGCTTTCCCACCATATATTTCCAGTGTATCGATCGTTTCCCAACGCAATAAGGTCGAAAGTAAGCCTGCCAATCCTAAAATATGATCAAGATGACCATGTGTAATCAAAATCCGATTAAGGCGTTTAAACCCAACGCCTGCCTGCAAAATCTGTCGTTGTGTGCCTTCCCCGCAATCAATTAAGAAACGGAACTCATCATGTTTCACCAAAATGGATGGTAAATTTCGATTTATTGAAGGTGCAGAAGCGGAAGTTCCTAGAAAAACAAGTTCAAACAATAGAAGATCCTTTCTTTCGTCTCTATTTTACCTTATCTCATTGGTTAAATTAATGTTCCCTTCATCTCAGGTTTTGATACACGAAATCCAGATTTTATGACATAATCATAATGACTGATTCTTCAAATTCAATTGATTTGAAAATTTACGGTCAGATCATTACAATATGTATTAAGATAAGCCATTTTGCTGTTCGGATGAACAACCAGAAGAGATCTGTACAAAGATGGAGGTAACATGGAAATCCTATCCGTGATTGTGGAAAAACCTGAGGAGATTAATTTCGTTTTAGGGCAATCACATTTCATAAAAACTGTAGAAGATGTGCATGAAGCGCTCGTCTCCAGTGTTCCGGGAATTCAGTTTGGGTTTGCATTTTGTGAGGCTTCCGGGAAATGTCTGATACGCTATACAGGTACCAATGATGAAATGATTGAATTGGCGAAAAAGAATGCCCTCAACATTGGAGCTGGTCATAGCTTCATTTTATTCTTAGGTTCTGGGTTCTTTCCCATCAATGTTTTAAATGCTCTTCAGCGGGTGCCAGAGATTGTGACCCTCTTCTGTGCTACTGCCAATCCCACCGAAGTTGTGATTACAGAAACAGAGAGTGGCCGTGGAATTTTGGGTGTGATTGATGGTTCCAGTCCAAAAGGAATAGAAGCAGAGGAAGATATCGCCTGGCGGAAAGGATTCTTGCGAACAATTGGCTATAAACTCTAAACAGGGAACGAATGAAATACAATTTTCGTCTTTATAAATGATCTTTGCTTTTGATTGAAGGAGAGAAGAGATGCGCAAATCAATATTAAAAACTGTACTTTTTATTATGATCTTATCGGTGCTAAGTGCCTGCACATTACCACTCACGCAGGCAACCCCGCCGGCTGTTTCCGATGAGGAAATGGCGACCCGCGTGGCAAAAATATTAACCGAGATGCCCCAGCCCACACAGGGATTACCGACTGCAGAATTACCCCCACTGGACACCCCTGATTCAGGTCCAACATTGACGGCGGAGGTCATTGAAACAGCGACTTTAGCTGCTACAACCCAGCCAGATCGACCGACCGCTACACAACAACCCGCTGCTACAAGTAATGTGGTGCCTACAGTAGTCGTTACAACCATGCCAGCTTTCACACCCCCAGCCAATGATCCCCGCACCAAACTGGGTTCACCCAGTTGGACAGATGATATGGATGAAGATACCTATTGGCCTGTTGGTGAGGATAAATATACAGCAATCGATTTCAAGGATGGCCAACTACGATTGACTGGTTTAACCACCACCGATGGCTGGCGTCTGGCTGCTTCTGAACAATTAGCCAATTTTTATTTAGAAGCGACTATCAGCACTGGAACCTGTGCTGGTACCGATCGATATGGATTGATGTTCCGAGTGCCGGTTGCGCGCGAAGCCAACAAAGGTTATTTATTGGGTGTATCCTGTGATGGAAAATATAGCCTGCGAGAATGGGACGCCACCCTCGGCAGTAAAGGCACCATGACCACCCATATCAACTGGACTTCTTCCGATGCCATTCAAGCTGGCAGCAACAAAATGAACAAAGTCGGCATCATGGCAGTGGGAGATCGCTTGATCGTCTATATCAATGGTGTCATGGTCAACGAAGTCAAGGATTCAACTTTCTCGGAAGGTAGTTTCGGTTTGTTCATTGGTGCACGCGAGACCACTAATTTCACCATCTCGGTGGATGAAATCAGCTATTGGAAGAATCCAACGCCATAATTGAAACAAATCAGAATTGAGACAGGCGATCTCTCAGACCGCCTGTTTTTTATACAATCTCTTTAATCACTTCAACGCCATTCAATGCCATGTGATACAGGAAGAACACATGTATCAAATCTCCAGGATGTGCATAAGCTCCCACCTCTTTTGCCACTTCAAGGGACATATCATAAGTCTGCACACAATTTTCTGGCAGAATGACATTTCTTTTCACTTGTCTTTCATTGGCATCCAACCTTAAAAACATTGCCAATTGGTAAGAACACAAATCACTGCAATCCCCCACAACTATGTAATTTTCGACCTCTGCATGATCCAGAATCCATTGTTGCAAATCATGATGCA
>JACZIY010000010.1 GCA_014860845.1 Anaerolineaceae bacterium | reverse complement strand
GGCGTTGGTGTTGTTTGGAATCATTAATATTCTGTTTATCTATGGTGATCATGCGAATCGATTTTCCATCCTTGTCATGCTGACAGCAACCAGTATTTTGTGGTTTACCCGGTTTTCATTTCAATTGTTTTATCCACAAGGTTCGTACTATCCGGGACTCCAATACGGTATGTTAGCAGCTTTTGCGATGGTTGCTTTATGCCACCTGATTCCTATGCTGATCATATGTCTTCAAAAAGATGCCGTGTTACTCGTTTAAATTTGAAGAGCATCTAAATCAGAAAAATACTTATCAAGAAAGTCAAAAATGGTTAATAAATTATTGGTTTTAGGCGCAATAGGAGCTTTTTTCATGGCGACATCAGCTACATTAGTATCTGATATGCATGGAATTGGGGATTGGTTTATCTCTTCGTTTCAAGAAAGAAAATTGGCTTTAGATCCAGCACCTATTTTCAGTGCACCTTATAAAATTGCTGGATATTTCGGTGAACCATTGTTAATTTTCTCGATTGCTCTGCTTACGGTGGGTCTTTATGGTTGTTGGCTTAAATACCAAAAACCTGTTGCGATGATTGCTGTGATAATTGGTGTGCTGTATATATTGGAAAGAATATTTTGGAGTTATGTCACCACAAACTTTGCCAATAATATCCAGATCCATTTTTTTTCTTTATGTGGGAGGAGAAATCGGGCTGGGAACCTGGATTTATACGCTGTTAACTGAATCGCGCGGGGTAGATACTTTATTAGCTGGTTTCTTTGCAGGCAGTTACTGGTTTACCTTTACGATCGGAAGAATCCTTGCAGGAGTGATCACTTTGAAATCGGGGAATAATAAACTTGTGGTTGGCGGAGTAATTGGAGCAATGCTTGGTACCGGGTTACTGATCTGGAATCCTTCTGAAATTGCAAATGTGATGGCAGTGGCGATCATCGGTTTTTCCATTGCACCGATTTTCCCGGCGATGATGTCTGGCACAAAAGCTCGCGTAGGTGACCATTTCGCCTCCAATACGATCGGCATGCAAATGGCAGCTACAGGTTTCGGCGGAGCGATTATTTCAGGTCTGATGGGTGTCCTGGCACGGCGTTTCTCATTGGAAATTATTCCATTTTTATTGTTCACTGTGTATGCGTGTTTGTTAGGTGTTTACATTCTGGCAACCAGATTGGAAAAGCCAAGAGAGCGGTAACTCATGCATCGCGTGAGTAGGCAATCAAATAAACTGCCCTTGCTTTATTTACAATTTCGCTAATTTTATTGAATTAGAAATTCTCGTGCAAATATGGACGGGCTGCCGGAAAGATCCCTCGCATGATAGTTTGCAAATCGGGATTGGGATCACCCCAGCCAATGATCGGAAAATCCTGTGGATCACGAGTTCCTGCGACCAAGGCTGAAAGACCCTGAATTGTCAACTCACAATCTGCCTTGGTAGCTTTAGATACCTGCAGGCTTCCATCAATCGAGTCAAATTGCCAGATCCCTTCATTCCATGGGCAAATTGGGTCAATGATCTTTGCAGAGAAGCTACCTTTGCCTGTACTCATTCCCCCAATTTTTTCCACATCGAGCACCCGGTTCATGGCTGGTCGGGCTGCAGACTCTACTTTAACATCGATATCAGTTATCCATAGCTCCGGATATTCATCTTCGGTGAGCCATAGTTCCACTCGATTTGCTTGATCTACATGCGTGCAATCCAATTGAGTAGTAGATACCTTGCCTGGGACGTTTGATAATAAAATCGGATCGCATGAAAATTATATTTTGTGACTTCTTCGCCTAGTAATCTGTACAACATCATACCTTCGATTTTTCCATTGAATCGGGCGATAGCGATCCAAAGGCGGTTGCGATTTGCCGGCGATAAAACGCCAACATCGAAGATAACCATTCCATGCTGAGAATTCCTCATATTGGATAGATATTCCCGATAAATTTCATATGCTTCTCCGATGAGTTTTAATTCAATCTCGCCATCCAGCTCCAATTTCAGTGTTGGTGAAATGGATGCTGGTGAAAATTTAGCAACCTTTGTTAGTGGGTAAGCTACGTACCCCATCCGTTCATAAAACGACTCGCGGAACGGGTAGAGGTTTGAAAACACATTACCAGCCTTTCTATCCGCCTCGAGCAAACTGGCTATGGTTTTCCTGCAATAACCTTTCCGTCGTCCAGCGGGATCGGTGGATACGCCCCAGATCCCTGAAGCTGAAAATAGTTTGCCGCGAATATTTTGGGTCATTGCAGTGCTGACAGCGACTGAAACTGGTTTTTCATTTTCAAATGTAGCAAAGCAGGTTACACCTTTGCGACCTCGAACATTCACTTCCCATTCCTCTTTATTCTCAAATGGAGGTGAAGGATGAAGAGAATATTGTGTTAATGAATATAGAACATCCAGCATTTCCTGGTCTTGTATCTGGCGAATTGAAATCTTATTCAAAATCTTCCTCTTTCGGTTGTTTGGGAAATAAGTTATGTGGAGATTTAAAGATGGCTTTTGAAGAAAATATTAGTATAAATATATGATAATTTACATTGCAAGGCAATCGAAATTTCATTTTAATTGTAGAAAAATTCTCAATGAACTTGAGAATTTTTCTACATTTCTTCACCATTGAAGGTTTGAATTTTTATGCACTTTTGGTCCTTAAGAAAACCCTAAACTTCCAGCTGCCTTCTCCACTCAAACGAATGTCTCGCCTGAGGAAACGGAACCATGCCAGAATGACCATCAGTAAGCTGATTCCCAGTAATGAGAACAACCAGGTGAGGTTCAGATCATTTACTTCCAATACGGTCTGAAAATAGTGGTAAGGCATGATTTTTGAAATCGTCATCAACATTTCATTCATGAATGCCAACGATGAAATCATGTAACTACTGATGACAATGACGCCACCTACAACTGCTGCCAGCGTTCGAGAGGGTAACAGCATGCTTAATAGTAAGGTAATCGCCACATAGAAGAATAATTGGACAAATAGTGAGATAAAAGGAACCAACATTTGCCCCACATTCACATCCAGGCTGGATTTTCCTAATAACAAGCTGAAGCCAATCCAGCCTATCAGAAGTATGCTCAGCATTGCTGCCACCACCCCCAGGAAACGGCCGAAAAAGAAAGCTGACCTTCCAACTGGATGCGCAATGATCAGGTCTAATCGACCTCTCTCTTCATCACTGACAATCATTCCGCTGCCGACTAATATTGAGTATATACTGATGATGATTGGCAGCATCGAAAAAGCATACATATGCAGATAACCAGCTGATGTCATGATGGTGTTGGCATCGCCTCCAAAGAATGCCAGAAATTCTTTTGGATAATTTGCAATCATTTTCTGAAGTTGACCCTGTTGGGCAGCCATTGTTTCAAACATTTGAACAATCATGATCCCGTACAATCCGACACCAAGTCCCCAACCCAATATTTGACCTCGTAAACTCATAAAAGTGTAGCGAAAAGTAGTAAATAAACGTTTCATTTTAAAAACCTCCTATTGATAGTAAGTCAGGAAAATTTCTTCCAGACTGGGATGTTCCGTTTCCAAATCCTGGATCGGTAGTGTACCAAGTGTTTGAATCACTTTTTGAATATCCCCGGTAGTTTGAAATTTAATTTGATCGGATCCATTTTGAGCGAGAATGGAAACGCCTTCTAAACGGCTGATTTGGGTAATATCAATATTTTGCTTGAACC
>JACZIY010000709.1 GCA_014860845.1 Anaerolineaceae bacterium | reverse complement strand
ACATATGACTGAGTTCACCAGCATTGATCTGGAAATCTCATGGATCGAAGATGAGGATGATGTCATGTCCAATCAGGAACGCATGCTGCAATACGCCTACGAAAGGGTGAAAGATGCCCATGGTGAGCAAATTAAAGCAGTATTCGGGCTTGAGATCGAAGTACCGCAGGTGCCATTCCCGCGGGTGACCATGGCGGAAGCTCACAAGATCCTCAAAGAGGTAGGTTATCAGCTACCTCCAGAAAAGAAAAACGACCTCGATCCGGGTGCGGAACGGGCACTGGGTGATTACATCAAACAGAAAACCGGCAGTGATTTTGTGTTCATCACCGAATGGCCATTCGCTGTGCGTCCCTTCTACCACATGAAAAAAGGTGATAACCTGACCCGCAGCTTTGACTTGCTGGCGAATGGTCTCGAAATCACCACAGGCGCTCAACGCGAGCATCGCTATGATGTATTGCTCGAACAGGCCAAGGAAAAAGGATTAGGTGCAGGACCGATCCAATTCTATCTGGACTTCTTCCGCTACGGTTGTCCTCCGCATGGTGGTTATGGCATGGGACTCTCACGCCTGCTGATGGTTATGATGAAGCTGTCGAATATTCGCGAGACGGTCTATCTGTTCAGAGGACCGAATCGATTGCAACCGTAAGATCAAAATGAACTGATCAAACAGTGTGGGACAAGATCCACACTGTTTTTTTAAGGCTTACGGAGGTTAAAAACCAACCAGATATTGTATAGTAAATTTATGAGCAAGTTCTCAATTTTAGCAAATTGGGTAAAACAGGTATCCAAACCTCCACACCGGGTCTGGCAGCAAACCATAGAGGATGGAGCGGTTGAGATTCGATTGCAGCAGCCGGTAATGGTTGTAATTTTCATTGGATTGTTAATCCTGTACATTTTCATGCCGATCAAAGTGGTGGTTATCTGCCTGGTATCTTTAACAGGGATTATCCTTAGTGGATATGGATGGGTACGTTTCCTGGCTGATCATGTGCATGCCACCCGGAAATTGCGTTATGCAGCGCTGCAGGTGGGGGATGAACTGGAAGAAAACATCTGTTTGCAAAATAAGGGCTGGTTGCCCGCTCTGTGGATTGGCATTGCGGATCACAGTGATTTCCCGGCGTATTCGATTGGGGTCATCCG
>JACZIY010000708.1 GCA_014860845.1 Anaerolineaceae bacterium | reverse complement strand
CAACAAATAGTGTGCCTGTAATAATGTTTGCCCAACGATTTAAGCGATACTTTAATACCCAGGACAGGACAATCATTAAGAACGGAATCTCCCACATGATCGCGGTTCCCAACAAAAATTCAGCGGTGATTTTTACGGTTCCATTTGATACATATCCTGACATTATTCCTTCTATAGCCCCAGGTTCCAATCTCAAGAGGGAATCGCAATACATGAAATTTACGTTATAAAACACCCATAACAGCGCTAGCAAAATTTTTGGATTAATTTTGGTAGTCTTTAAACTTGCCCCGAGGGGACTTTCTTTGGTCGTATTCATTTTTTCTCCTTTTTTGAATAATTTGAATGAGTTTTACTATTTGATTCAGAGGTATTAACCAGGTTAATCATCAGATTTAATTCCAATTCCATGCATACCAAACCGTTACCACGTTGAACCCCATGCTGACTGCAATCAGGAATTTGTCATACAGAGATACATAGGTGGGCAGGCCAACCAGATTGAACAGGAAAAAGAAAACTGCCACAATAATATTCACCCAGCGACTCACAGGCTGTGGCATTACCAGGTTCAGGAAAACCATCAGGATGGGTATCATCATTAAAACCGCAATCCCCAGCCAAACGTACTGATTAAGATTCTTATCGGCCATCGGATTTTTTGCCAAATCTCCGCTGCAAATACGTAAAACATCACCATAAAGATAAAGTAGAGTGGCGACAACCCAGGTTGCAGAAAGTATAATTTTTGTATCCATAGTTCAATTACTCCTTTTCAGTGACACTAATGACAACATTTCCCCTTTTATGGCCATTATCCACGTATCGGTGCGCGTCGACGATCTGTTCTAACGAATAGCGTCTATCAATGACAGGCTTTATCTTTCCCGCCTCAAAAAGCTCTTTGAGCGTGATCAGATATTCGGTCTTTTCGCTTGTCGGGGATTTGACGGTTATGTATATCCCTTTTTTCTTCAGGGAGCTTTTACAGCGTGAAGAAGAAATCTTGCCCACCGCGTCAAAAATAACATCATAGGTCTCACCGCTCTGGGTGAAATCCTCTTGTGTGTAATCAATTACTACATCGGCTCCTAGAGAGCGTATCAATTCTAAATTCGAAGTACTGCACACCCCGGTTACTATTGCCCCAAAGTGGTACCTGGCAATCTGCACCGCAAAAGTTCCTACACTTCCAGAAGCGCCAAAGATAAGGACTTTTTGTCCCCTCTGAATATTTGCTTTTCTAAGTAGAAATAACGCTGCCATGCCCCCGATAGGAACAGCCGCAGCCTCCACATGGGTCATATTCGCAGGTTTTTTGGCTACTACGCCTTGTTTCCATTTTTCAGGCAGACAAACATAGTCGGCATAAGCACCAGCTCCCAACCCGGTGGTAGTTCCAAAAACCTGGTCCCCCTTCTTAAACAGTTTTACTTCTTTGCCAATTGCTTCAACTTTACCGGATACCTCATACCCTAGAATGGTCTTTTTGGGTTTTGTGAGGCCAAACATCATTCGCACTGCGAGAGTAAACAGTTTGGAATCCGGGTGTTTGCCAGTTCGAGCCCACAACACGCCTGATGATAAGGTTGTCGCTTTTACTTTAACCAGCATTTCATTGTCCTTGGGCGCAGGTTTTTCAACCTCTTCGAGATGAAGAACATCAGGTGGTCCATATTTTTTATAAACGATAGCTTTCATTGGTATCTCCAAACTCCTTTTATCGAAAAATATCTACTGTGTCAGCAAGAAAAGAATTTGCACTGCCTGACTGCCACAACGTAAATATACCCATGCACGAGTGCCATTGGTAGACACTTTGGTGTGGGTTGAGGTGTTGGTTGAAGTGTTGTTTTAGATTACTGGCAAGAAAGAAGGGCTTTTAGAGCAGGTTCAACTCACGCGCTTTGGCAATCGCTTCGGTTCGCCGGTGTACCTGAAGTTTTTCAAAAATCCTACGGTTATGGCCTTTGACAGTATCCAGGGCAAGAAACAAGCGCTGGCATATTTCTTGATTGGAGAAACCCTGACAAATGAGCTGTAATACTTCCAATTCACGCTGGCTCAGTGGCTCAATTAATTCTGATTGCGGATTTTTTGTTGGTGAGACCAGTACAGCTTGCGTTGTTGTAAAAGCAGCCAGGAGTTTATCCACATTACCCCTCAATGGATGAATGCGTGCGCCAGACTGATTCTCAATCCATGATCTAAAACCCAAAATTACCAACCGCATTTGTTCACCCTGCTCCACAAATTGGCGGATGAAACCACCCGGTTCAGCCAGGGTTAGGGCTTCGGACAGCACTTTATATGCCGGTTCTTTTTCACCTAGCAGGTGAAGCGCAAGCGCTTGCAGCACCATCGTCGAGAGCAGATTGTTTTCCCAACCTTTTTCCTCCATTTTCTGGCGATGGGGCACCAGTACAGCCAGCGCAGCGGATGGATCACCCTGGGCGATGAGGGTGCGTGCCTGGAGGATTGGAAGATCATTCTGCTGTGCAATTTGAACGGCGGCATCTATGTTGCCCTGGCTTAAGTGGATCAACACCTGCTGGACGGCAATGGATGGCACACGGGCTGCGAATTCCCATTGGCGTGTATTTTGTTCCGCCTGCTTCAGAAAGCTGGCAGCTCCGGCTACATCTCCCCGGATTAATTTAATCTGGGACATGAATAGTTGACTCAATATTAGCCTGTCAACCACCTGGTCACATAGGCGTGCCAGCTGGAAGCTCAGCTCCCCATATTTCTCAGCGGTATCCAGGTCATTCCATTCAAAATAGATCCTGGCGAGGCCAAGGTACACGACTGTCGTAAATGGAATCGGGTCCTCCCCGATCAACTGCAGCGCATACTGGTATTTCTCAACTGCCTGGTGAAGCTGGTTTCTCAATTCGTGTACCTGACCCAGGCGGGTAATTGCCAATAAAACGCCTTCATTATCCCCGGCTGCCTGGGCGAGAGATAAAGCTTCATGATAGGCTTGGTCCGCTTCATCCCGGTCTCCCTGGATATAATGGGCAAATCCAATATACTGGATGGCTGAAGAACGGTAAGCTGTGTTATTCGGATGAAGATACTCCAAAGCGCGGTTCGCGTATGCCAGGCTGGTTTCTGACTGGTAAAGATTTGCGGCAAGCTCAGCCCTGGCAACCGCAATTTTTCCAACCAGATTTCGACTCCATTCGTCCATTTCGGTGTTGGGAGGAATTTTCAATGCGAGTGCTGCTTCGGTTGCCTGAAGTTTCTCTTCAACCCCAATCATCTGGTAGTTGCTGAGCATCATCGCTGCCTGTTTCCACCACAAAGCAGGATTAGCATTCAGAACGCTCGTGGGTAAAGACTCCAGCCAATTCAATATGATCGTAGGTACTCCGGGAAGGTGTAATGGCATCTTTTTGTCTTCCATCAGGCGATTGGCACGATCAACATCCTTGGCTGCAACGGCGTGTTTAAACGCTTCGAGGATCATCCCATTGTTTTCGTACCATTCACTGGCTTGAATTTGCAGGTTATTGATTCTTTCAGAGGTAACACTTTGCATTAACCGCTTTCGCAGCAAATCCCCAAAAAGATGGTGATAACGGTACCAATAACGCTCATCGTCTAATGAGATGATAAACAGGTTCGCTCGTTCAAGATACGTCAGTGTATCCTGCCCGGATGCAGTTTGAGTACACAAAACAGCGTCACACAACGGGCCGCACATCCTTTCGAGGATGGATGTTCGCAACAGAAAGTTTTGAACTTCGGTGGGCTGGCGCTGTAAAACTTCTTCCAGCAGGTAATCCAATATATGACGGTGGCTCCCCGTGAAAGCCTGGATGAAACCTGATGCATCTTTTTGTCCATGCATGGAAATAGCTGCCAATTGCAAACCCGCAATCCAACCCTCGGTACGTGTCTCCAGGGATGTAATATCTTCCACTGAGAGGGTCAAGCCCATTACCTCGTTAAGAAATTCCGAGGCTTCAGCTGGGGTAAAACGCAGATCAGAGGCACGCAGCTCGATCATTTGACTTCGGGCTCGTAGACGTGCCAGTGGAAGGGATGGATCTTCACGTGTAGAGATAACCATGTGCATCTGCGCTGGCTGGTGTTCTACAATGAATGCCAGAGATTGATCAACCACTGGTGAATCTATCAAGTGGTAATCATCGAGGATGAGAATAAAATCGTCCGGGATGGTCGTAATTTCGTTAAGCAGGGCGGATAAGAGTGCTTCCGTATTCAGAGACTCAGCAGATTGGAGAGCAGTCATCAAACCCATACCAATTCCAGGCTTGACCATTTGTAATGCTGCTATTAGATACGAGATGAACCGCTCCGGTTCACTGTCCCCTTCATCCAAAGACAACCATCCCACCTCCCTGCCACATGTGGTAATCCATTCGCTGATCAGGGTAGTCTTACCAAAACCCGCGGAAGCAGAGATGAGCGCTAATTTGCAATTTTTCACCAACCCCTCGTTCAGCCAATCGATCAGTCTTGGACGTGAGACAATACTGGACTTAAGCGGGGGGATGTATAGTTTCGTCGCCAATAGCGGAGTGGACATAACATGAGTATATAGCACATCAAGTAATTCAAGTAATTACAAAGGCATGCTCAATTTGGTGGATAGGTCAATCGATTTGTTTTGAAAATCTGAAATTTTTAAGTAGTGCAATAAAATTCTCAAGAATCAAAAAAACGCCTTTTCAGGCGTTTTTTTGTGGGCCTCTAACAGGACGCAACTCGAACGATCTCAGTTAGAAGTAGATCAATTCTTATCCATGGTACTATTCGAAAATCGAAGTAAATTGTAGGAATTGGCTCTTCTCTAGTGAGGTTCACGAGATGTTTTCCCCAGTAAAACCCAATATTTTTAAAAACCACACCTCAATTGAGAACAGTAAACACATCAGTTTCTGTTTTAATAACTGAGCAAGCAAGGAATGTCGAATTTATGTTATATCGTTAATCCGGGATTTTGTGATTTAAAGGATCCTTAATCATTTGACACAGCTGGGGGTTCTTTGTCACGATCCAGCCACAATTCCTTGTATTCCCGGTTCCAGTCTATCGTGAAGCGCAACGCAATAATTATCCCCACCACGATTGCAGTCCAGATAACCGGACCCCGCAATCCCGCAACCCACAACACCGGTGCAAA
>JACZIY010000707.1 GCA_014860845.1 Anaerolineaceae bacterium | reverse complement strand
AAAATATTTTGCTGCTTCATCTAATGAATTTTGTGAGGAGTGTATCGTCGCGATGTTTTGTAAAGCTCTGATGTTATTTTCCTGAACTGCAAGAGCTTGCTCGTAACTTTGTATGGCCTGCTGATTTTCTCCCCGCTCCCGGTATTCATCACCAATCTCAAGATAGCGATCGGCAATCGGGTTGGTCTGTACCAGTTCTTCCCGCACCCTGTCCATCGGACGATTGGTTTTCAGCCACAGCTTCAACAGTTGGATCACAAAACCATTATCCGCATCCAGTACATCTTTATCACGTAAATGTAAAATAGCAGAATTAAGCTCAGCTTCACTGGAACGTAAACCCTGGACTTTCAGAATCTGATGCACCCGTTTCAGCGCTGCCCCTTCCTCCTGCGCCAGAGCTGCCAGAATCCATTTTTCCAGATCAGAGGCTTCATCCCATACGAATTTAAGATTGACCGTCCCGCGTTCAATGACATCCTCCAGAATGGAATTTACATCCTGAGCAGTAATCGTACGGCTGCCGGTCTTCTGACAGCGTGAGAACAGTTCATGACACATCAGTTGGGTGAAATAGGGATGCCCGGATGTAAAATGCGAGATTTTCTCCACAGCAGTTGGTTCGTAGTTGATCGTTCCTTCGACAGGTTTGGTGATCAGACGAACACAATCATCTTTGGTAAGAAAGCTAACCTTGCGATACAGCGCTGACTTGAAGAAATCGGTGTAGGATGCCTGCATATTTTCCAGTTTGTTGCCGGAAGAACCGATCGAGAAGATAAAATTCAACCCCTCGATCTCCATCAAACGCCTGAGGTAGGCAATTAAGGGTCGCGCCAGGCTATCCTGTATATCCTGACGGTCGAGTGTATCGAACTCATCAAAAGTGAGTAAGAGCACTTTATCTCCGATTAAAGCACGCAGGGAGGGTAGAAAATCATTGATGAATGCTTCAGGATCCGTAAAAGCACTGCGCTCAATTTTGGGCAGATCCAGATTACATTCTTTCTTAAAGGTGCGGCTGATCTCACTCGCCATCCACCACAGGAAGCGATCCAGGGTGGTATTGGTGCGCCCCTGCAGATCAAAGAAGACCTGGACATAGTTGTGGGGAAGGTGCCGGGGAATTTGCTTGAGGACAGACGTCTTGCCTACCCGGCGCTGCCCATGTAATACCAAAATATGATTGACAAATTTCCCCGTTAAACTGCGCTCAATCCAACCAAAAATATCCTCGCGACCAAAAAACATACTGGTCTCGACCACCGGTGC
>JACZIY010000706.1 GCA_014860845.1 Anaerolineaceae bacterium | reverse complement strand
ACGATAAGCCTGAGATTGCACTAATAACATCTTTTTAGCAAGACCATAAGGAGCATTCGTTTCTTCTGGATATCCATTCCAAATATCATCTTCTTTAAAAGGAACCGGAGTAAATTTTGGATATGCACAGACGGTCCCAATAGCTACAAATTTTTTGACTCCGGACTGCCATGCCTTATGCATCAATTGAACACCCATCATTAAATTATCATAGAAGAATTCTGCGGGATGTTCGCTGTTAGCACCGATCCCACCTACATGGGCTGCCAGGTGAATGATTACATCTGGATTGGAATCTAGTAACATTCGATCAATATCAACAGGATCTACCAGGTTATAATCCTCAATGCGGGGAATAAAAATAACTGATGCACCTCTTTCCTGCATTTTGCGAGTCAATACTTTGCCAAGGAATCCCGCTCCCCCAGTAACAACAAAACGCTGATCTTTCCAGAATTCGCTCATTCCGTTTGATTCTCCATGATTTCAACATGTATTTTTAATTCACTAATCCGAAAAACTGGAATATGGTTTCCTATTTCCAATATATGAATATTTTGTTCCAGACAGGTTAAGCGGCAAATTTCAGCAACTTCACCTTCTCCATCTATTCGCACTTCCTGAAATCCAGATTTTCTCAATTGCTGGATGGCTTTCAAGGATCTTTCGCGTACCAATCGATACAAACTCATGGATGTCTGAATATAATCAATTGCCAAACGAGCGCGTAATGCTATACCTTCAGGTGTAATAATATAGCGAAGTTTGCGTCGCTCTGCCCTGCGTACCTTTACATAACCTTTATCGATCAGTCTTTTTAGATGCCAATTGATAGTACCTACAGCAACACCTAATTGAGAAGCAAGTGTTGCTTGTGTAGCATCTGGATCAACTGATATATGTTCCAATAAAGCTAATTCGCGGTGTTCATTTTCTGTGTAAATTGTCATAATTCAAAATTCAGTTACTGAATTATAAACTGCTTATGTATATAGGTCAAGCCGGAAAAACTCATATCCTCTACTTTAATCTACGGATTGAAAAGAAATTAGGAGTGAAAGAAAATTTAATTTCTTTATGAAACAAAAAGCACACCATCATAAGGAAAGATGATGTGCTTCTGAATATCCAAGGTGAAACGTGAATATGGGGTTATTAATTCATGATTATTTTATGGAGTAACTGTTGGTACATATTTACTTTCGGCATCAGTTTTAAGAGAGAAATTAATGACTGCCAGGTTTTGTTCACAGGTTCCATTCATCTGGAACGAGTAGATACCACTGAGTGGATTGCCCTGTATGTCAAATAGTTGGACCCAGAAGATTCCAGGGCTATTAACTTCACTCAAAAATAATTCGTACCCACCAGGACCATATGATTGTGCTATCCCACTATATCCTAGAACCTCAACCATACTGTTATTCACAGCGCCTTCAACCACGACAACCAGACCATCTTTGGGTTCAAGGATTTCACCAAATATTTGCCCGGCTACACCCATCCAATTGCAACCAGCTTCGGGATGAACAAAATTAGTTGTGTACAATGGATCAACTGACTGAAGATCATAAGGTAAAAATGATCCTGGAACTGTTTCCTGAAGTTGGTTGAATTCAATTATTGGGGATTCAGATACATCTGCTTCTTCTAGGA
>JACZIY010000705.1 GCA_014860845.1 Anaerolineaceae bacterium | reverse complement strand
GAAAAATACAAAAAATACAAAATTAAATGTAAGAAGACGATCTCCAGAGAAGCCTGGTTGGCTGAGAGCAGAGTCATAGCGGATAAAATCAGATTAAACCACAGTGATCAGATGATTGATGTTGACAGGATCATTGAACTGGACAAACAAGAATTAGCAGATAGGATTTTTAATTGTCTGGATGAGTAAATCGATGAAAATACATCTGGTAAGCGGATTTTTGGGTAGCGGCAAGACAACAGCCATCATTTCGGCCTCGAAAGCATTAATGGCGCAGGGGCTGAAGGTTGGGGTAATCACGAATGATCAGGGCAAGTATCTGGTGGATACGCACTTTATGCGGCTGAACGACATCCCGGCGGTAGAGGTAAATGGCGGTTGCTTCTGCTGTAATTATGGTGATTTTAACCAGAGTTTGGAGCAGATTACCCAGGAGATCAAGCCAGACGTGGTTTTTGCTGAGTCGGTGGGATCGTGCGCGGATATCGTTGCGACGGTTGTCAAGCCTTTGATGGAATTCAAAACTGCGCATGAGGAAGACACCACGCTAACCACTTTCACCGATGCACGTTTGCTGAAGATTTATCTGGAAGGTGGCGATTTACCATTTCAGGATAATGTGATCTATATCTTTGAACAGCAGATTGAAGAGGCGGGGATTCTGGTAGTCAATAAGGTGGATTTGCTGGCGGATGATGTCCTGGGTAATTTACTGGATCGTACGGCACGACGCTATCCGGAGAAGCAAATCCTGCCACTGGTCTCATTGACGCCGGAGAGCGTCACACCCTGGCTGGAGAGTTTGCAGAATACATTGCAGTATGCATCCACTCCATTGAATATCAGCTACAAACTTTACGGATCCGGGGAGCAGGAGCTCGCCTGGTACGATGCCCAGCTCAGGGTGGAATCGAAGGATCAGTCAGTCGTGGCATGGGTGCAGGATTTTCTAGGAATGGTGGTGGAGACCATCGGTCAGACCAGTATCCCAATCGGGCATCTGAAGTTCCTGATCAGTGATGGTGTGCGACATCAAAAATTCAGCCTTGTCAGTGGGAATACTACTCATGCTTTTGTAATCAATCAACCTGAAGAGTGGGGGAAAACAGTT
This sequence comes from Anaerolineaceae bacterium, assembly GCA_014860845.1. Next base: position 3,057 of record JACZIY010000705.1, on the reverse strand, counting down.
GAATTGACAGTCAACGCCAGAGTGGAAGGTTCGCAGGAACTAATAATGCAACTTATCCATCATTGTCTGACGGAGAGCACAGATTCAGTGAAAACAAAAGTAACAGTCCTGGCAGAGGAATCTTTTCACCCTGGCTTTCCAATCCCGACGCACAGGTTTCCCAAAGTTTGAGGGGGAGATGTGCAGAATTACAAACCCATCCATGGATTCAAATCCATGGATACTCAAAACCAAACTGATTGAAATCAGTTGGCTGAGGAATCATTTTAAATGGTTTGAAATTAATTATCCTATGAATACCTATCCAATGGATACCTATCCAGTGGATACCTATACTGTGTATTGATTCACAGGTTACATTAACAACCTATCTTGAAAAAAAATCCTTCCATCCAGGTCTTCCAAACCCAACTCATAGATTCCCGAAGCAGTACGCAAATCAGCGTTGAATGAATGGGAGGTAGATGAACAAATAAGGGTATGAACCATATTCATACGCACCAATATCACATCTGCTAATTTCATCCAGGTCGCCATCAATTGGGCGGATATATCCACGCTGATCTGTAGCGGGGCAGGTGAGAGGATCCGGATCGCCGGCATCAATTGCAGGGCTGGCATCTCCCAAGGCATGTGTTTGAGTGAAGCCTCCATTATCCGCAAGGGGTTCTAGGAGGGGATCGGAGTAGATACTGTTGGAGCAGATGACAGTAATAATTTCATTATCCGGACAACCTCCCTGGATGAGACTATATTCAAAAGTTATTGTGAAAACATTGGTGGTCCAAACCGCATTTTCACCCGAAATGATTGAATTCCGGATTGTCATGTTCCCAAAGGGGTTTTCATTGGCAATGGCTCCGCCATGAGCTGCTATGTTGTTAACAATGGTAACATTGTTTAATATCGGAATGCTTTCGAGATTATAAATCCCTCCACCACCACCGGCCTGATTCTTATTTCCGGAAATGGTTACATTTGTTAAAGTCGGGTTGCTTTCGACGTTATAAATTCCTGCACCATTGGTACCACCAGTAACCCTAAGAGAGTTGTTGATAATGGAAACATTCGTCAAGGTTGGATTGCTTTGAGAATTATACAATCCACCACCTCTTTTACCAGCATAATTATCAGTAAAAGTCACATCGTTTAAGACCGGATGGCTATATAGATTGCTCATACCACCTCCACTCCCGGAATCTCCGGTGGAATTCTCAATGAAAGAGACCATCATTAAATGTGGACTGCTGTTGTAATTCGCCATGCCTGCACCACTCACGTATACAGTGTTTTTGGTGAATTCTATATTTTTCAGAAAAGGATTACTACCTTCATTGTACATCCCACCCCCTCCACTGTAAGCTTTGTTTTCCGTGAAGATAAGGTTTGTTAAGGTGGGACTGCCATTGAGATTGTACATCCCACCACCATATGTGTCCGAGTCATTTCCATATGCATACCCATCCCGGATCACAAATCCATCCAGAATACCTGTGGAGGCAACTCCACTGCCAGTTACAACATGATAACTATTGTCAGTATCCAATTCTGGCGTTCCAATATCCCCACTTAAAACAGTCAGGTTCGTTTTCCAATTTCTCTGGTCAATTCCTGTCTCAACCCCTTCAAAACCGCCATAGATTTTTACCTCAGACTCTAACTGAAAACTGGCATTGGGATCTGAATTATCTGGCTTGTACATACCTTCAGCAACCCATACCTGATCACCAGGCGTAGCGAGCGATAAAGCAATCTGGAGGTCACTACAGGCATTTTCCCAAGAATCACAACTGGTTGAGGTACCATCGGATTTAACGTACCAGGTATCAAGGTGGATTTCATAGGCACCCATATCACACGCAGCTATTCCATTGCGATCTCCATCGAATGGGCGTGAATACCAGCGCTGATCGCGCGCTGGACAATTAGCTGCGCTGCCTGCGTCAATCGCTGGACTGTCAAGATACAAAGCATGTGATTGTGTCAGACCTGCGTTGTAGGATAGCTCCTCTAAGAGTGGGTCAACATCCATGTTACCCATTCCCGTATAACCACCATCGATAATGCTATAAGTGATTGTGGTTGTACTGGTCTCGTTATGAACCTGGTCGTTAGTATTATTCTCCTCGTCGATATTCGCCCAGATGATGGAATTGACCAGGGTTGGGAAACTGTTGTTCGTGTTAAAGAGACCACTCCCTAGAAGGGCACGATTTTTGTAAATGGTTACATTGGTAAGGGATGGGTTACTGTTATCATTATAAATCGCCCCACCCTCGGAGGCAACATTTTGTGAAAAGGTCACATTTGTTAGAAATGGGTTGCTATCTTTGTTGTACATTCCAGCACCAGACTGGGCGTGATTGGCATTAAATGTTACATTGGTAAGGTAGGGATTACTGCCATTTACATTTACCATTCCACCGCCGTAATAATTTCCTGCGGTATTCCCGGAAAAGGTGACATCTGTAAGGATGGGACTGCTGGCATCATTGTACATACCGGCACCACCGATTCCGGCTAAATATGCCCTATTCTCTCGAAACTTGACATTGGTGAGTATGGGATCACTGTTCTTGTTATATAAACCACCACCTTGTTCCCACCCGTCATTTTTATAAATATCGAGATTAAGTAAATTGGGATTGCTATTCTGCAGGTAAATTGCTCCGCTTTTTTCATGATCCGAAGTATATACGCCTTTTGCAGCAGTGATAATAAATCCATCCAATATGGTTGTATCATCTACGGAAATAGCAGTAACAATGTGGTTGCTATTGTCAGTGTTATCTTCAGGTGTTCCAATATCTCCACTTAAGATGGTTGGGTTGGCAACCCAGTCCCGGGTGGACCAGTCACCGCCATCAACAGGAAAACCTCCATAAATGGCTACCCCTGATTCCAAAATAAACGAAATATCGCGTCCTTCAAGAGAAGACGGCGCCACAAAAATTGGAATATATGTCCCGGCTGCCACCCAGACTTCATTTCCAGCTTCGGCAATACTCAAAGCTGCTTGCAAATCACAGGCATTATCCCAATCCAGGCAGGTTACGC
>JACZIY010000704.1 GCA_014860845.1 Anaerolineaceae bacterium | reverse complement strand
CATCATTTCATTTGAAAAAATGGCAAATTAGGATCGCCACCAGATCACTAAAAAATATGATCTGGTTTTAATATTATTAGCTATCCAGAATTTTTCCCAAATCGATTATTTATACGATTATGGATTTTGCCTGATCATTATGTTTTTGGAATTATGGTATCATTCGGTCTTACTAAATTAATAACGGTGAGCATCATGAAATCTTCCCAATTTATTCAAAGAAAACTATTTTTATTCGTTGTTTTTTCATTTAGTCTGTTGGTTGGATGTACCCAAGCCCCAATGCCAGTTCCAACACTGGATCAGTCCATCATTGTTGCTGCGGTGGTAGAAACAATTAATGCCCAAAATACACAGGATACCCTGCTCAAACCAACCAACACGCCAATGCCAACCGAGACACAGGTTCCACCTACATCCTCCCCGCTTCCTGCAACTGAAACGCCAAGAGAAACCATTCTTCCCTCCGAAACCGCCACACAACAGCCAGCTTATTCCGCATCACTAGAATATGTAGTTACTTACCCGGAGAATAAACGTGAGTATGTGGGAAATGAAAGATTTGGTATTGCGCTAGGATTTCGTAATACAGGGACTGTAGTTTGGGAGCCAGGCACGAATGTGAAACTGGTCAGTTACACTGGTGAAGTAACTGTTCAATTGGAAGCCAGCATTAATACCTCGGTCCTTCCAGGTGATAAAGTTGAATTTGATTTTTGGGCTTTTGGTTCTGAATGGTATGGAGATCACACCTTCGTCTTCCAGCTATATAATAATCAAGGGTTAGCCATACCAGGCGGTTATGCTACTTTTACGTATACTTCTGTGTGATTAGGTACGAAATAGAATTTTTTAATGGTCAAGATGGAAGTTACCCACCTTGACCATTTTCTTTGTTCTATTTAATATCCACCAGCATAGGCATTTCGGCGATTTTGATTTTTCCGTGCTGTTGGTCGATCTTCTCGATTGAAAGTTTTCTGACTTTCAGAATTCCGTGACAGATTGAAAATACTGGTGTCACGCCGTTCAAGTCGTTCTCCAAGCACTCTTTCAATGGAGCGAACCATCTGTAAATCTTCTCTTGTTACCAATGTCAGTGCTGTCCCCAGATTTTCCATTCGACCAGTGCGACCGGTGCGGTGGGTATAAGCATCTACTGTATCAGGTATATCAAAATTGATCACATGGGATACTTGAGAAACATCGATTCCTCGGGCGGCAATATCGGTTGCAACCAGGATCTTTACAAATCCTTTTCTAAAAGCATTCATCGCTGCATCGCGTTTTGCCTGTGATAAGTTGCCCTGTAATGAAGTAGATTTATAACCAGCTTGTGATAATTGAATAGCGAGTTTTTTTGCGCGGTGTTTTGTGCGTGTAAAAACCAGGACTTTGCCATTATCACTTTCGGTCAAAAGATGTAGTAACATATCCAATTTTTGTGATTGATCGATCGAATAAATCGCATGGCTGATTGTTTCGATTGGTTTGGTGATGCTAATTTCGAAAGTTACAGGATTGTTAAGCATTTCTGTTGCCAATTTTCGAATTTCAGATGGCATAGTAGCTGAGAATAATAAAGTCTGTCGATCGGTTGGTATAAAAGAAATGATCTTGCGTATGGATGGTAAAAATCCCATATCAAACATTTGATCAGCTTCATCCAGAACAAGAAATTCGATATTATTCATGTTAATAACACGTTGCTGTTTGAGGTCTAACAATCGACCGGGGCACGCCACTACAATCTCCACTCCAGCACGTAAAGCTCTGATCTGGGAAGTCGCACTGACGCCACCGTATATGGTCATACTTTTTAACCCGGTCTGTCTGCCAAGCTCCTTGATTGCTTGATGAGTTTGCTCAGCAAGTTCTCGAGTTGGTGAAAGAATCAAAGCACGTATTTTTCCTCTTGGACCTTTCATTAATTGATCCAAAATGGGTAAAACGAATGCGGCAGTCTTACCAGTACCGGTCTGTGCCAGTCCGAAGATATCCTTTCCACTTAGAATAGCTGGAATGGTTTGTGATTGAATGGGGGTTGGCGTGTCATAACCAGCCGCAGAAATCCCCGCATTAATTTGCGGGTGAAACGAAAAAGTTTTAAAACTCAAGATAAAATCCTTCAATGGTATCGCTAATTACGCAATTATTTCTTGCGCCCGCTCTCTAGCTCCGATACTCGGTTACACCAATGATTTATCAAGAGCGGTTTTTTACAAAATAAAACCAGGGATCACCCTGGCCCGTTGAAAACTCAAATTAATCAACTGAAACAACCAATCTTACCACACAATTGATATAAAGGGTTTTCTTGTCAAATCTTAATATTGTTTAATCAATTCTTATCTACTTGTTATATCTTCTAATAAATATTTGATATTCATCCATCAACTCGGATTAAGAAAGTTAATGTAAAATTAATCAGTTATCTTCCTCACCTTTATCAAATCGTTTTTAATCATCGCTTGAATTTCAGGAGCTTTTTGTGCTGTTTGGACGTAATCTTCAGATAAGATTTAATACTTATTCTCTGCGAACGCAAATTATCGCCAGTATTGCTTTACTAACGATTTTAAGTGTCACAGTGGTAGGTTTAACAGCATTATGGACAAATTACAGATACCTGGAGATTGCGAAACGTCAACAGAGTTTATCCATGGTCAGTTCTTTTTACAAAGCTCAGGAAAATCAACTAACGGATTTAGTGGGTTTAACCTCATCCCATCTCGCATTTGAAGCAAATGAAGAATTAGATAATCCTGAACTTTTACAGGAACACTTAGTTGGAATTCACAAAGGTATACCCAAGATTAATACTATTTTGGTCTGTGATAACACTGGAAAAATTATCTCCTTTTCCGGAGAAATTATTCCCATTAATAACTGTAATCTTGAAGCAAACCCAATTTATACAACATCTATTCAAAATGGTGCCAGACAGGTATGGTTGCTTAGGGGACGTAAAATACTGGACGGAAACACAGAATCCCCCACAGTTATCCTGGGCATACAACTTGATGATCAATTATTAATGGAGATGTGTACTACCTGCGAACTTTACCATTCAATCATTTATAAAGAGGAAGTAATCGCAACCAGTTTTGGCAGTCTATATTCAGAGAAAACCAATTTGCATGCTTTGCCTTCCAGATTTTCGGATGTCGAATTTCAAGAATCTTATGTGATGGGTGGACATGTGTATTATGTTTCTTATTTTCATCTCAATAGTAAAGGTCTGGATGTCGAGGTTGCGTTAGACATAACAAGTATTCAACAAGATCAACGCCAACAGGAATTGTTTTTGACGATTGTGATACTCTTCGTGGTATTAATTTCTGTTTTAGTTGGGGCATTCCTGGCGCAATTAATTCAACGTCCATTATCTCAATTGGTAAAAGCTACCAATCAATATGAACATTTAGATCTCTCTGAACCAATTAAAATTAAAACAAAATTACATGAAGTCGTAGAACTTTCTCAGGTTTTAGAGAACTCTCGAAAAAGAATAGAAAGCGCATTATCATCTTTACAAAAAGAAAAACAATGGAGTGATCTGCTGCTTGAATCGATTGTGGAAGGCATTATAATTCTGGATAAAGACGGTATCGATTACTTCAGTCCTGGAGCTGAACGTATCATGAACTTGAAAGAAGAAGAGGCTCTTGGAAAGTCCATAAATTCAATACTCATTGCTTCTGACCAATCCAATTCCTTCTTAGAACTGCTTCCACCAGAAGGGGAGAAATTACGCTCAAAATTTATTATTAACAAAAATGAGGATCGAATTCTCTCTATCACTCATGCTCAATTGCCTGTAAATGGCTCAGGTAATTATCAAACCGTATTGGTACTGCGTGATGTCAATGAAGAAGAAGCATTAAGTCATTTATTAGGTTCATTCCTGGGAAATATTACCCATGAATTTCGCACTCCACTCACGGCTCTGTCTGCTTCAATTGAAATATTAATGGAAGAGATTGGTGATTTGACACCTTCCGAAACACAGGAATTACTTAATTCTATTCATCTCAGTACTCTGAATTTAGAGAATCTGATTGATAATCTTCTGGAAGGTTCAAGTATTGAAACAGGTCGTTTTCATGTCAACCCGCACCCAAGTAATTTGACGCATGTTATAAAAACAGCTTGTGAAACAATGGATCCTTTATTAAAAAAATACGGTCAACGATTAATAATCAATATTCCACCAGATTTGCCATTGGTGATAATTGACGGAAGACGAATCAATCAAGTCTTATTAAATATGATTTCAAACGCAAGTAAGTATGGCCCCAGCGATGATGAAATCGAATTAAAGGCAGTTATGAAGAATGGTTTCATTGAAATTAGTGTTGGAGACCGAGGAAAAGGTGTTCCAGAACCTTATCGAAATAAAATCTTCTCTGGATTTGTTTTAAATAAAGATGATTATGGCAGAATGCAAAAGGGATCAGGTTTGGGATTATCTGTATCTCAGACGATCATTAGAGCTCATGGTGGACAGGTAGGTGTTCGAGATCGTAAGGGTGGGGGCTCAGAATTCTGGTTTTCGATTCCAATTACAGGTGAAACATGAAAGCATTAATCGTCGATGATGATCGAACACTTGCGGATGTGATTGCATTCACCTTTAAGCGCGAAGGATTTGAGGTAATTCTGGCAGAAGATGGAGAAGCAGCTTACCAGCGTTGGCAAGATGATAACCCTGATTTGATTATTCTGGATGTCAATTTACCTAAAGAGGATGGGTTCAAAGTTTGTAAGCGAATTCGTGAACAATCTGATATCCCGATCATTTTATTGACTGTTCGCAGTGATGAAGAAGATATTTTAGGTGGATTTCACTTAGGAGCAGATGATTATATAACAAAACCGTTTAGCCCTCGCCAATTAATTGCTCGCGTGAAGGCTGTAATGCGCAGAACAAAAAAGAAAAATCCTGCCACCGTCAGAGAATGGGGTAATATTTCATTATTTCTTAATCGCCATGAGTTAAAGATCGGTAATAATCCACCTATCCAATTATCTGGTTTAGAATTACGGATGATGGATTGTCTCATGATTAACGTTGGTCAAATAGTGACCCCAGAAATCATTATAGATCAGGTTTGGGGACCAAATGGGGGGGATATGGATATGGTCAGACAACTTATTCATCGTTTACGTATAAAAATTGAGAAACAATTTCCAAATCAGATCATCATCAATAATGTTCCTGGATTGGGATATGAATTGAAATCTATTGTCGCAAATGATTAATTGTTTGTGCAAAATTTCACATTGTCACACCATTGTCACACACATATAACGAATTCTGTTACACCTACATCATAGAATATAGA
>JACZIY010000703.1 GCA_014860845.1 Anaerolineaceae bacterium | reverse complement strand
GGTCAAAACGGTGAAGGCATCATGGGCAGCTTTGTTGAAGTTCATATCAATCAAACCTTTTCGAGTTACGGTCAAAGCCCTTTTGGCTGGTAATTCTCTAATTTCTGCTTGCATTTTACTTCTCCTTAATTCAGGAACGATTTCTAATGGATTGAATAACATTCCAGGTCTTTGACCTGTCTTCCGCACCTGGCTGGGGGTCGTTCGGAACAGTTGTTTGAAAGCTTTCGAAAAGGCAGCAGGTGTCTGATATCCAGATTGCAGGGCGATATCTGTGATCGATTGCTGGCTGTTGATCAGAGCATCCAGCGCTCTACCCATACGCAAACGCTGAATAAAGTCACCCAATGTCTCACCCACATATGCATGAAAGATACGGTGGATGTGGAATGGGGAATATCCGGCCACGCTTGCCAGTTCTTCCAATGTCATAAGTTGTTCCAAATGCTCGTGGATGTACAGAATCATCTCATTGATTCGCATCTGTGCAATCATTTGATTACGATCCATCGCTTGGTGTGGTCTCATCTCTGCCGGCATGTTCTTATTAAACCTGATTATTTTCGTTTCTGCTATTCCAATTTTGCTATCTTTTTAAAGAAAAACCTTTTATTGCATAAATATGAGAAATATCGTATCCTATACATAATTCTTCCTATCTGATCACTCTTTTTCCAAAAAAGCCAATTTATTGGAGGTTTTGTGGCGACCCAGCAAAAGAAATCGAGTTTGATTTCTCAATCAACCCGTGACTTATATCGAGCTGCCAGGCAGGCAAAAGACGTAAGTTTTACTGATTTTTTGCATGGTTATTTCTACGGACGTTGGCCATTTTTCTATATTGGCTATGCCAAAGGTGACCATCCATTGGCTAAGAAAATTGCCCCAATAACTGCATTTTTTTCCAGGGTATTCCCATCCAAACAGACGGGAAGTGATCAACATAGCGTTGATCTGGCCAGTGATACCATCGCAGATGGCTATCATGGGAAAGCAGTGCCATTGAATACGGCTCGTGAGTTGATTATGATCCGGGAACCGATCAATAAACCAGATCTGGAACACGTGATTCCATATACCAAAGCACGTGCCTTAATTCTGGAGAATCCGGATCATCTGGTGGCCTTGAATTGCCCCTGTCGATCTGGTAAAGCAGAGCACTGTGCACCGGTTGATGTATGTTTGATTGTTGGTGAGCCATTTGCCAGCTTTATCAACGAGCATAACCCAGAAAAATCACGTTGGATTACCCAGGAAGAAGCCATCCAAATTCTGGAGGAAGAGGATGCTCGTGGTCATGTCCATCATGCCTTTTTCAAGGATGCCATGTTGGGACGTTATTACGCCATCTGTAACTGTTGCAGTTGCTGTTGTGGCGCTATGAAAGCACATCAGAATCACATCCCCATGCTGGC